>JBPCJV010000113.1:0-2729 GCA_051004925.1 Acidimicrobiales bacterium
CGGCGAGGCCCTGCCCGTGCAGGTCGGGGAGCAACTCGGACGTCGGGTGGGCTCGGCCGTGCTCGGAGTGCCTCCATCCGGCAGCCGGACATTGCGGTTCGAGCTCGAGGGCGACATCACCCTTGGCGCCGGCGGCTGGTACCGCCTCGACCTTCTTTCAGAGCTCGGCTCCCCCGCCAGCGAGGGGCGCATCGCCGTTTCCGTGCCCGCAGGATGGCGCATCGTCGACTCGCCCGGCCTCTCGGTACCCGACACCCGGCGGGCGGTTGGGGCCCTGCCGTCGGGTCGCGAGCCGTCGCTGTGGATCCGCGTCGAGCGCACTCCCGCGGGTCGGCTCTGGGACAGCCTGCTCGGACGAGGTTGAGGCAACCGGGCCTCCTCTTGATCACGCTGCTATCGTCGACCGGGACAGGCAGGAAGCGGCCCGAGCGGCGGAGGCGACCTTGCGGCGTATGGCAATGAGTGCAGGTGGGGTGCTGACAATCCTCGTGGCGATCCTTCTCTCCGGAGGCTTCGCTGCCGGCCAGACGTCGGACTGCGCACCGGGTCGGTGCGTGCCTGCGGTTGCCGGTAGTCCCTGGGCCCGACCGGTGGTCGTCGACGGAACCCCCACCGGACCGGCGGCCACCCGTGAGGCCAGCGTGTTCGACCACGGTCCGTCGGAAACCGTGGCTCCGGTGGCAATCGTCGTTGCCGGCCTCGCCGCGATGGCCGCCGCCCTGGGTCTGGCCATCCAACACCGCCGCCGAGGCGCCGATGACGCCCTCTCTGCGCACATCGAAATGCTGGAACCTGCCCTGGAAGGCTGACAATTGCCAGTCGGCCGGCGTCAGGCCGCGGGCAGTCGCCGTCTACCATTCGAGGATGCACCCAGCTGACCCCTTGCTCCGATATGGAATGGTCGGCTGGCACTGAATGGCTGAACGCAGACGGCGTTCGCGTGGGCCCTGGTGGAGCCCCCGCCGCTGGACCCGATTCTTCCGTCGCCGCTATCGGCGCCTGGCCGCGGCCGGCCACCGGAAATGGCTGGTCATCGGGCTCGTGGTGGTGCTGCTCGGCCTCGGAGCCGTGGGCGGGGCCTCGGCATGGAGCGTCCTGCGCCCGGCGCGCGCCGAGGTCCTGGCTGCCCAGACCCAGCTGCAGACTGTCGTCGACCCGTCCGCGTTCGCCACGCCCGAGAAGCGCGCGTCCAGCCGGGCCGCCGTCGCCACCGCCCAGGCCCAGCTCGCCTCTGCCCGCCACCGCATCGGCCGGTCCCCCGCCATCTGGGCGGCCCAGTTCGTGCCCGGTCTGCGTCGCCAGCGCGCCGGGCTGCTGAGCCTCATCGACGATGCCCGTCGGGGCTCGGCGGCCGCCATCGCCCTCATTGAACGGGTGCAGTCCCTGGCCGACCGGGGCGAGCTGCGCGACGGTGTCATCCCTCTGGACGGCCTGAAGCTGATCGCTGCCGAGGCGGGCGAGGCGGGGCGGGTCTTCGAGGGCATGCAGCGCTCGGCCGGCGGGCTCCTGGGACCCCTCGGCAGTGCCCGTCGCCGCCTCGACGAGGTGGCCGCTTCGGCTGCCTCCAGTCTGGGCCACGTCTCGGACGCCCTGGGAGCGAGCCACGGCTTCCTCGGGGGAGCGGGCGAGCGGCGGTACCTGCTGGCCATCCAGAACAACGCCGAGATGCGGGACCAGGGAATGATCCTGTCCTACGCGGTCCTGCACTTCGCGGAAGGCCGGTTCCAGGTCGAGCGCCGGGGCAAGATCGGCGACCTCCGCCTGGACGGACCGGCTCCGACGCCGATCCCGGCCGGCACCTCGGAGGTGTTCGGTTCCATCCTGCCGACCACCCTGTGGCAGTCGGTCAACGCCACCGCCGACTTCGAGTGGAGCGGGCGGGCCATGGTGGACATGTACCGCCAGGCCACCGGCCAGTCCATCGACGGTGTGCTGGCCATCGACGTGCCGGGGCTGGCCGAGTTGCTCCGGGTGACAGGGCCGGTCACCGTCGACGGCGTGGACGAGCCCATCTCCGCCAACAACGCCGGCCGCGTGCTGCTCCACGACCTGTACGAGGGCCTTGCCCCGGCCAGCGACCAGAGTGATCGCCGTGAGGTCCTGGATAACGTCGCCGCGGCCGTCATCGAACGGCTCTCCGCCGGCGTGCGCGACGTGGTGGGCCTCGGGTCAGCCTTCAGTCAGGCCTCCAGTGAAGGCCACCTCCGACTGTGGAGCAGGGTGGAAGCCGAGGAGCAGGCTTTCGTGCGAACCGGCCTGGGCGGGGGCCCTGCCGCCATCGAGGCCGATCGGACGTTCCATCTGGCCATCCAGAACCGCACGGCGACGAAGCTCGACTACTACGTCAAGCCCACTGTTCGCCAGGAGGTGCGCTTCAGCGGCGTCAGCGACGTGGTCGTGCGTACGACGGTGGATATCGACAACCAGGCGCCCAAAGGCGCGCCACCTTCCTACCAGTTGGGCCCCGACGAGTTCACGGCCCGGCCCGGTGACTACACCGCCTGGGTGCTGCTGTGGGGACCGGCGGGAGCCGTGCAGGCGGCCAGCACGCAGGAGTCGGGCCTGACCCTCACCGAGGGATCCGTGACCGTGGGCGCCGGTGAGCATCGCCAGGTGGTGTTCGACACTCTCATCCACGACGCCATTCGCCGCGGGCGGCTCACCCTGCGCATGGTCCACCAACCCCGCCTAGAACCCATGCGCCTTTCCGTCACCCTCGACCCCCGGGG
>JBPCJV010000114.1:0-8584 GCA_051004925.1 Acidimicrobiales bacterium
GCCTTCTGCACCACCTGACGGGCCTCGGGTGGGTGCTCCTCGAGCCAGTCGCCCAGCTTCTCGAAGGTCGTGCGCTCCACCATCGAGGGCGGCATGCACGAGGAGGGGTTCAAGAAGGCGCTCACCAACGCGGTCAACCGCTACGCCCGGGCCAAGAACTTGCTCAAGGAGAAGGACGACAACCTCCTCGGCGAGGACATCCGCGAAGGCCTCACCGCCATCGTCAGCGTGAAGGTGCGCGAGCCGCAGTTCGAGGGCCAGACCAAGGCCAAGCTCGGCAACGTGTCGGTGCGCTCGATGGTGGAGCGCACGACCTTCGAGAAGCTGGGCGACTGGCTCGAGGAGCACCCACCCGAGGCCCGTCAGGTGGTGCAGAAGGCCACCCAGGCGGCCCGGGCCAGGCTGGCCGCCCGCCAGGCGCGCGAGGTCATCCGCCGCAAGACCCTGCTGGAGGGCGCGGGCCTGCCCGGCAAGCTGGCCGACTGCATGTCGAAGGACCCCCATGAGTCGGAGCTGTTCATCGTCGAGGGCAACTCGGCCGGTGGCTCGGCCATCTCGGCGCGCGATCCCCGCACCCAGGCGATCCTGCCCATCCGGGGAAAGATCCTCAACGTCGAGCGGGCCCGCATCGACCGCATGCTCAAGAACATCGAGATCCAGTCGCTCATCTCCGCCATCGGTGCCGGGGTGGGCGAGGAGTTCGACGTCACCAAGATCCGCTACGACAAGGTGATCGTGCTGGCCGACGCCGACGTCGACGGCAACCACATCCGCACGCTGCTACTCACCTTCTTCTTCCGCCAGATGACGGCGATGGTGGAGCAGAACCACGTGTTCATCGCCCAGCCGCCGCTGTACTCAACCCTGGTGGGCAAGGACAAGACCTACCTGAAGGACGACGCGGCCCGCGAGCGCTTCCTGGCCGAGAACCCCGGAAAGAGCTTCGAGTTCCAGCGCCTCAAGGGTCTGGGGGAGATGGACTTCGGCGAGCTGAAGGACACCACCATGGACCGCAGCCGCCGCACCCTGCTCGGGGTGTCGGTGGAGCAGACGGCGCAGGCCGACGAGATCCTGTCGGTGCTCATGGGCGACGACGTCGAGTCCCGCAAGGGCTTCATCCAGAACAACGCCAAGGACGTGAGGTTCCTGGATATATGAGTGAGGTCGCCCGGTGAGTACCGGCCAGCCGCCCCTCGAGTTCGGCGCCGTGGAGCCGATCGAACTCCAGGAGGAGATGGAGCAGTCCTTCCTGGTCTACGCCCTCTCCGTCATCACCTCCCGGGCGCTGCCCGACGTGCGCGACGGGCTCAAGCCCGTGCACCGCCGGATCCTGTGGACCATGTCGACGCTCAACTTCCGGCCCGACCGCCCGCACGTGAAGTGCGCCCGGGTCACCGGCGACGTGATGGCCAAGTACCACCCCCACGGCGACTCGGCCATCTACGACGCCCTGGTGCGCATGGCCCAGCCGTTCAGCCTGCGCCATCCCCTCGTCGACTTCCACGGCAACTACGGCTCGCCCGACTACGAGGCCGCGGCCGCCCGGTACACCGAGTGCCGGCTGTCGCCCCTGGCCATGCAGCTGCTCGCCGCCATCGACGAGGACACCGTCGACATGGTCGACAACTACTCGGGCGAGTTCGAGGAGCCGGCGGTGCTCCCGGCCCGCTTCCCCAACCTGCTGGTGAACGGCAGCCAGGGCATCGCCGTGGGAATGGCCACGAACATCCCACCCCACAACCTGAGCGAGGTGGTCGACGCCACCCTGCATCTCATCGACAACCCCGAGGCCACGCCCGACGAGCTCATGACCTTCGTCAAGGGCCCCGACTTCCCCACCGGTGCCTACATCCTGGGCCGGGCCGGCATCATGGACGCCTACCGCACCGGTCGGGGCTCGATCAAGATGCGGGCCAAGGCCGAGATCGTCGAGGGCAAGAACGGCGACGAGATTGTCGTCACCGAGCTGCCGTACCAGACGAGCGTGTCGGCGGTGGCGTCGAAGATCGCTGAGCTGGTCGACTCCCGCCAGATGGAGGGCATCCGCGGACTCGAGAACCTGTCGGCCGGCGAGGAGACCCGCCTGGTCGTCTACCTCAAGCGCGATGCCACCGCCCAGGTGGTGCTGCGCAACCTCTACAAGCACACGCCGCTGCAGACCAACTTCTCGGTCAACACCGTGGCCCTGGTCGACGGGCTTCCCCGCACCCTCGACCTGGTGCAGCTGCTTTCGGCCTACATCGCCCACCAGGTCGACGTCATCACCCGCCGCTCGCAGCGCCGGCTGCGCCGGGCCCTGGACCGGGCCCACATCGTCGAAGGACTCATCCGGGCCCTTGACCTCATCGACGAGATCATCGCCCTCATCAAGGCCTCGGCCGACAAGGCCGCGGCCCGGGCCGGGCTCATGGCCGCCCCCTTCGAGTTCACCCAGGTGCAGGCCGAGCACATCCTCGACATGACCCTGTCCCGCCTCACCCGGCTGGGACGCGAGGAGCTCGACAAGGAGCTGGCCCAGCTGCGCCAGACCATCGCCGAGCTCGAGGCCATCCTGGCCGACCCCGTCCGCCTGCGGGGCGTCATCAAGACCGAGCTGGGCGAGGTGCGCGAGAAGTTCGCCGCCCCCCGGCGGGCCGAGATCATCTTCGACGACGGCGACCTCGACGTGCTCGACCTCATCGAGGACGAGGAGCTGGTCGTCACCCTGAGCCGCAACGGCTACGTGAAGTCGGTGCAGGCCGACGCCTTCCGCACCCAGGGTCGGGGCGGCAGGGGCGTGCAGGCGGCCAAGCTGCGCGACAACGACTACGTGGCCCACATCCTGTCGACGACAGCGCACTCCTACCTGTTGTTCTTCTCGAACCGCGGCCGCGTCTACCGCCTGCGGGCTCACGAGATCCCCCAGAAGGACCGCACGGCCCGGGGCACGGCCATCGTGAACCTGCTTCCCCTGGCCCCCGACGAGCGCATCCAGGCCGTCATCGACACCCGCGACTACGAGACCAGCCGGTACCTGTTCTTCGCCACCAAGCGCGGCCAGGTGAAGAAGACCCGGTTCACCGAGTACGACTCGTCGCTGCGGGCCGGCCTCATCGCCATCAACCTCAAGGACGGCGACGAGCTGGTGCGGGTCATCCAGACCGGGGGCGAGGACGACATCTTCATGGTCAGCCGCACGGGCATGACCATCCGGTTCTCCGAGGACGAGGTCAGGGCCACCGGGCGGGCGGCCCAGGGCGTGATCGGCATGCGCCTGCGGGCCGACGACGAGGTCATCTCGTGCGACGTCCCCCGGCCCGACGTCGACATCTGCATCTTCACCGACAACGGCTACGCCAAGCGCACCAAGCTCGAACGCTTTCCGCGCAAGGGTCGCGGCACCCTCGGGGTGAAGGGCATCAAGCTCTCCGCTCGCCGGGGGGCCGTGGTGGCCGCCTTCATGGTGGGCCTCGACGACGAGGTCCTGCTGATCTCCTCGGGCGGCACTACCATCCGCACCCAGGTCCGGGAGATCTCGTCGCAGGGCCGTGGCGCCACAGGCGTCAAGGTGATGAACCTCGACGAGGGCCAGGTCGTCGCTGGCGTGGCCCTGGTGGTCGCCAGCCTCGAATAGCGCCGAACAGCGTCACTTCCCCGCGACTTCCTCCTGAACGCAGCACGTCACAGGAGGCCGTCGTGTCGGTCAGTTCCCGGTTGTCGAGCAGCACCAACCCGTTGTCGAAGATGCCCGAGCGGGGGAGGGCCGAATGCGGTTCGGCCCTCCCGCTGATGGTGGTGGCCATCCTGCTGGCGGGGGTGCTGGCGTTGCAGATCGCCCGCCTCGGGGGAGCAGCCGCGGCCCGAGCCCGGGCCCGTACGGCGGCCGACGCCGCCGCCCTGGCGGGCGCGGCCGACGGTCGCGCGGCAGCGAAGGCCCTGGCGGAAGCCAACGCGGCCAAACTGGTCCGCTACCAGCAGGAGGGCATGGATACCGAGGTGGAGGTTGAGCTCGGCGGGGCGCGAGCCGTCGGACGGGCAACTCGGGCGGGACCGACCGCGCCGGAGCCGTGATCCCGTTCCGCCTGACGGGTACCGATACCCTGTGGCTGTGCGAAATGGCGACGACCCACTGGGGAGGTTGTTCGGTCAGGCATCCCCGGACGCTTTCCCCGACCCGGCCGTCGAGCCGGTGGTGGGCTCCAGGCACGACAACGGCCAGGTTGCACCAGTCTCGACGCCGGACCCGCTGGCCGAGCCCTTCAGTGAACCCGTCGCGGAGCACGACAACGGCCACGTGGCACCAGTCTCGACGCCGGACCCTGACCCGCCGGCCCACCCGTCGATCGAACCGGTCGAGGAGCACCACAACGGACAGGTGGCCCGCACTGAGCCGGAGCCCGCGGGCGAGGAGGCTCCGGGCCCGAGCCGGGTGGCCGGTCCCCCGCTCAGAGGGTCGCTCGAGCCCAGCCCCCCGCTCAGAGGGTCGCTCGAGCCCAGCCCCCCGCTCAGAGGGCCGCTCGGGCCCGGGGCCCGGCGTCTCACCCGGGGGGTGGTACGGCGGATCGACCCGTGGTCTGTGCTCAAGCTGTCGGTGGTGTTCTACGTGACCCTGTACTGCATCCTGCTGGTCGCGGCCGTGCTGCTCTGGACGGCGGCCAACACCACCGGCCTGCGCGACAACGTCGAGGGCTTCATAGCCGACCTGATCGCCTCGGGGCAGTTCCACTTCGTCGCCGGCGAACTGCTGCGGGCCGGTGCGGTGGGCGGGGCCATCCTCGTCGTGTTGGGCACGGCGGCCAACGTGATGCTGGCCGTGCTCTACAACCTCATCAGCGACATGGTGGGTGGCCTGTCGGTCGTGGTCGAGGAGCGCGGCGTCGCCGGTAGGCGGCCGACGGAGCCCGTGCCCACTGCCGACCCCGAGCCGGCACAGCTGCTCATACCCGAAGCCGAGCTCCGCCGGCGTCCTGGGCCCGAGCGGGGGACCGGGCCCGAGCGGCCCTCTGAGCGGGGTACCGGGCCCCGGACCAGCGGGCGGGCCGAGCCCTCGGGCCTGTAGGGAGGCCACGCCGGCCCGGCGACGGGCGTCGCAGGAGCGGACGGCCCGGAGGTCCGGCACCATGGGTAGCCTCATCCGGTGGCGAAGAACCCGGAAGCACCCGGCTCGAGGTTTCGCGAGCTGCTCCGCGTTCTCATTCGACGCAGGTTCACCATTGCCCTGGTCACCGCGCTCGTCGTCGTCCCCACGCTGAACGTGCTGCTGCTGCGGTCGTCGGTCTACGCCGCGACCGCACGGGTCGTGCTCCAGGGACCCACGGCGGCGTCCCTGGTAAACCCCGCCGCGGCTCCCCCCGTCGATCGGGCCCGCACGCTCAAGACCCAGCTCCAGCTCTTCACGGGCGAGCCCCTGCGGGCCGTCGTCCAGGAAAAGCTCGGGTCGGTTCCGAAGGTCTCCGCCAAGGGAGTCGGTGACACCGACGTCATCGCCATCACCGCGCGCGACGGCTCGGCCCGCAAGGCGGCCGCCACCGCCGACGCCTACGCCAACGCCTTCGTCGATCTCCGTCGCAAGCAGACGGTCGACAACCTGGCTGCCGCCGGCCAGGAGGTGCAGACGAAGGTGAACGACGCCCAGAAGCGGGTCGACGACCTCGACGCCCAGCTGGCCGACGGCCCCGCCGACCGTCAGGCGACGGTGCGGCAGGCGCTGAGTGCCGAGCGCACCGCCCTGGCGGCCCAGTTGGGGTTCCTGCGGACCAAGCTCGACCAGCTCCAGATCGACCAGGCCCTCACGAGCGGTGGCGCCGAGATCCTCTCCTACGCCCCCGTGCCCGGGTCGCCGTCGTCGCCCCGGCCGGTGCGCACCGGGTTGATCGCCTTGGCGGTCGGGCTCGTCCTCGGCACGGCCGCGGCGTTCATCCGGGAGTACCTCGACGACTCCGTCAAGACGCGGGAGGAGATGAGCCGTCTCACGGGTGGGCGGCCCGTGCTCGGGGTAATCCCCGTGTCCGGCGAGCCCTCGGAGGGTCGCCGCGCCGTCGTGTCCCTCACCGAGCCGCAGTCGGCGGCGGCCGAGGCCTATCGGAGCCTCAGCACGTCCATCCAGTTCCTGGCCCTCGACGCCCCGGTCGTCACCATCGAGGTCACCAGCCCGGGCCCGAAGGAGGGCAAGACCACGACGGTCGCCAACCTGGGCGTGGCCATGGCTAGGGTCGGCCAGCGGGTCGTCGTGGTGTGCTGCGACCTGCGCCGGCCCAGCGTGCACGAGTTCTACGGCGTCGACGGCCGCCAGGGCCTCACCTCGGTCATCCTGGGGAAGGCGCCGTTGTCGGCCGTCCTCCAGCACGTCCCGGGGCAGAGCCGTCTGGCGGTCCTGCCGTCGGGCCCACTGCCGCCGAACCCGTCGGAGATACTCTCGTCGTGGCGGTTCGCCGAGGTCATGACCTCACTGCAGGAACACGCCGACGTGGTGCTCGTCGACGCCCCGCCGGTGCTTCCTGTGACCGACGCCATGGTGCTGTCGGGCCGCGTCGACGCCACCCTCCTGGTGGCGGTGGCCGGCGTCACCACCCGCCAGGAGGTGACCCGGGCCGTCGAGCTCCTCTCGCAGGTCGGCGCGCCCATCGTGGGCACCGTCCTCAACGGCGTCGACCCGCCCGCCGAGTACGGCTACGGCTCCTACTACCAGGCCGCCCGCCGGCCCGGCACCACCCCCGCTCCCCGCTGACGGCGACCCGGTTGGTTCTTTCAGCTATTTCCAACATCAGTTGTTGGAAATAGCGGAAAGAACGGGGGGCGCGGGGCTACGGGTTGCGCACGAGGGACCGGAAGCGGGGGCCGAGCCACGGCTTGCGGCCCCAGGCGACGATCTGGCCCCGGGCGATCGCCGGCCACTGGCTGCGCCGTCCCCACCCCACCAGCAACATGGCCGCGGGGTCGGCGGAGATGTGGCAGTCGACCCGTCGGGGACCCGGCTGCTCGATGACGAGGGCGCCGTCGTCGAAGCTGAACACGTAGCTGGAGCCACCACGGAAGTGCAGCTGGTAGGTGGCCCGGAGGCCCTTGGCCGCCTGCTGGTCGACCATGGCCCGGGGACCCAGGCCGACGAAGACGGGGAGGATGAACCCGTCGAACACCATTGCCGCGTGCGGGCGGGAGATCGGCCACGTGCGGCCGTCGGCCCTGGCGATGTCGTAGCCGTGGACGATGGTCTCGTTGAGCAGGTGACAGATCAGCGTGGTCGTGGTGACGGGCACCCCCTCGACCAGCCAGGCGTGGCTGGTGTCGGCGACCAGGTCGTCGAGCGCACCCAGGAAGGCGTGGGCGCGCGCCTCGATGCGGTCGGCCAGCACCGAGGGATCTCGTTCGGCGTCGGCGTCGACGCCGCTCATGGTGGTCTCACCCAGGTCCCACACGTCGGTGATGAGCGAGGCCCCGGCCGTCCCCTTCAGGTGGGGCAACAGCTCGTGGACGGCCGACAGGTCGTCGGCGGCCATCCCGGGAACGATGATCCAGGCCTGCGACAGGTGCATGGCCACCTCGGCGAGGTTCCACTGGCCCATGGCCGGGGTACCGGGATCGCCGACCGACCGCAGCAGGCCCGTCACCTTCTCGACCTCGTCGGCCAGGGCCGCGGCCGCCTGGCGCCACTCGACGGCCACCAACGGGCTCGCGGGCTCCATGTCGTCGAATCCTAGGGGGACGACCCGCCACGCCCGGCTCCGCGCCTGAACGCGGTGGCGGCCGACAGTGCGTCGGGCGGCGGCCACGGGGGCCGCTCGGCGCCCGTAGACTGGGGCGCCCTTTCCGGGGCTATAGCTCAGTCGGTTAGAGCGCACCCCTGATAAGGGTGAGGTCGCTGGTTCGATTCCAGCTAGCCCCACGTGAAGACGATCCGTCGTGCCGCCGCCGCTCTGGCCCTCGCCAGCCTCGCCACCGTCGCCATCAAGCTGCGGGGCCACGAGGGTGACGTCCCCCCCGAGGGGGGAGGATGGCGGGAGCTGTCCGGCCCCGACCTGCGTTGAGGATCGTCATGGTGGGCGCCGGCGCCTGCGGCGCCCGGGCCGGTCGCCAGCTTCTCTCCCCGGGCCCGAGCGGCCCTCATAGCGGAGTGCCGGGCCCACCGGACGACCTCGTGCTGGTCGACCCCGACGCCGAGCGGGCCGACGCGGTGGCCCGATCCCTGGGTGAGCCGGCCCGGGTCGCGTCCACGGTGCCCGAGCTCGATGCGGGCGACGTCCTGCTCCTCACCGCGCCCGGAAGCCCCGCCTCGGAGGCTCGAGCGGCGATCGGCCGGGGCGCGCACGTGGTGTCGACCACCGACGTGGTGCCGGAGGTCCGCGCCCTGCTGGAGCTCGACGGCGTGGCGGGCAAGGCAGGCGTGCACGTGGTGGTCGGGGCGGGGTTCTCACCGGGTTTGTCGTGCGGCCTGGCCGCCCTCGGGGCCCGCGCCTTCGAACAGGTGACGGAGATCCACGTGGCCAAGGCGGGAACCGGCGGCCCGGCCTGTGCCCGCCAGCACCACACCGCCCTCAACGGCTCGGCGTTCGACTGGCGTGACGGCGACTGGCACTGCCGCAGCGGGGGGTCGGGCCGCGAGCTGTGC
>JBPCJV010000115.1:0-5850 GCA_051004925.1 Acidimicrobiales bacterium
CGCTGCGGTGCTGACCGGGACGTGGGTGGCGGTCAAGCTGGCCGACACTGTTCCGAGCTGGTAGGAGCGGGTCTTCAGGCGGGTCAACGGCCTGCCCGACGCGTGGTGGCCCGGGGCCTGGGTCCCGATGTAGCTGGGGAGCCTGGCCGGCTCGACCGTCGTGGTGGCCGCCACTCAGGTGGCGACCGGGGACCGCCGCCTGGCCCTCGCCGCCCTGGGCGCCGGCCAGGCGGGGTGGTGGGCGGGCAAGCTCGTCAAGGTGCTGGCGTCACGCGCCCGTCCCGCCGCCCTGGGCGAGGTGCGGCTGCGCGAGGCCGCCCGCGGCCTCGGGTACCTGTCGGGGCACGCCGCGGTGTCGTTCGCCCTCGCCTCGGTGGTGGCGCCGGCCCTGCCCCGCCGCTGGCGGACTCTACCCTTCGCGGCGGCGACGACCGTGGCCTTCGGTCGGCTGTACGCCGGGGCGCACCTGCCGGTCGACGTGGTGGGAGGCGCCGGTCTCGGGGTGGCGGTGGGCACGTCGGCCCGGCGCGTGTGCAGTCTCGTCGACAGCCGTCCCTGATCGCCGACGCGCCAAGATGGTGGCGTGGTGGACCTTTCGGACTCGTGGTTCCTCGACGAGGTCGCCCACGCCGGGCGGGAGAACCTCGACGGCGAGCACGTTGCCCGCTACGACGCCAAGATGGACGCCGAGGCCGGCGAGGAGGCGCGCCTCCTCCGCGAGTCGGGCCACCTGACCCCGCCGTCCACCGTCGTCGACCTCGGGGCGGGGACCGGGCAGTTCTCCCTCGCCACCGCGCCGGCCTGCGCCCGTGTGGTGGCCGTCGACGTGTCCCCCGTCATGCTCGACCGGCTGCGCGCAAACGTGGTTCGGAGCGGGCTGGACAACGTCGAGTGCGTGGCCGCCGGCTTCCTCACGTACGAGCACCGAGGGCTGCCCGCCGACGTCGTGTACAGCCGGTACGCGCTCCATCACCTGCCCGACTTCTGGAAGGGAGTTGCGCTGGGTCGGGTGGCGACCATGCTCCGGCCGGGAGGTGCGTTCCGGCTGTCCGATGCCGTCTACAACTTCGAGCCCCACGAGGCGGCCGAACGCATCGAGGCGTGGATCACCGAGACCATGGCCGACGACGTCGAGCACGGATGGACACGCGGCGAGCTGGCCGAGCACGTCCGCGACGAGCACTCCACCTTCACGTGGCTGCTCGAGCCCATGCTCGACCGCTGTGGGTTCCGCATCGTCACCGCTGACTACAGCGAATCGGGCATCTTTGCCCGGTACCTCTGCGTCAAACGATAGACGTCGTTCGTCGGGCGAAAACGGCATCGCTCGGATTCGACGCGCGATGGATGGCACTGGGTGGCACGTGCAGAGAGCCCCCGGCAACGGCCCGCATGACATCGCGCCCGCTAGGCCCCGACTCCATCCGCAGCCGGCCGGACTTCCTCGTCGGCTGCTGTGGCAGTACCTGGTGAGCTACGCCACCGACCTGCGCGGAGTCGCAGAGATTGATTGGATTAGCTAATCTAGCTACCATCAGGACGTGCGAGTGAACATGCACGACGCCAAGACCAACTTGTCCCGACTGGTCGCCGCTGTCGAGTCCGGCGATCTGGAGGAGGTGGAGATCGCTCGGGCCGGGCACGTGGTCGCCCGCATCGTTTCGGCCCGGCCCCGATCGCCACGCCGCCCCGGCTACTGGGCGGGGCGCGTTTCGATCGGCCCAGACTTCAACGCCCTGCCTCCCGACGTCGCGGCAGCGTTCTCGGGCGAGGAGGAGTGAGGGTCCTCCTCGATACTCACATTCTTCTCTGGTGGCTCGCCGACGATTCTCTTCTCCCTCTTCAAGCGGCCGCCGCGATCGCGGACGGGGAGACCGATGTCTTGGTGTCGGCCGCCAGCGCATGGGAGATCTCGATCAAGCAAGCCGCCGGGCGGCTGGCGGCCCCCGACGATCTGCTGGACGCTCTGGCGGCCAACGACTTCGGGGCTCTCGCCATCACTGCGGACCATGCACTCGGTGCCGTGCGACTGCCCCCTCATCACTCTGACCCCTTCGATCGGATGCTCATCGCCCAAGCTCGGGCTGAGAGTCTCACCCTCGTCAGCGTCGACAGCCGCTTCTCGTACTACGAGGTCGACCTCCTGCCCCTGAGCTGAAGACCAGGTCGGCCCGCTCCTGGGTACCCTGGCGGCGTGGACCCCGACGTCGATCCCACCGAGGAACGGCCCGCCGACGAACAGGAAGCCGAGAAGGCGATCGACCCGTCGACGCGGGTCGAGCGCTGGCGTCGCAACACCGCGTCGGGGGCGGTGGCCGGCGCGCTGGCCCTCGGTCTCCAGCAGGTGTTCGACCCGCGACCGACCGACACCGTGGGCATCGAGCAGGAGGCTCCCACGAAGCCTGACGACGTCGACCGTGTGCAGCTGAGCTTCGACCCGCTCGACTCGTCCAACAACCGCGTGGTCGTCCGCCGCCCAGACCCCACCTGACTACGGCGGTCGCCGGCCGGGCCTCAGAAGCGTCCGTGGGCCTCCTCGGCGACGGCTTTGGCCATGCCCTGCAAGGCGACCGGATCCTTCTCCCCGGTGATCAGCACGATCACCACGCCGTCCTCCCAGCAGGCGAGCAGGTGCCCCTGCCTGATGGTGGTCAGCTCCTCGACGGACCACACCGCCGAATCGCCGAGATCGTCGATGTTCTCCTTGGCCAACCCGCGGGGGAGTGACCGGCGCTGGTCGGCGCACGCCTGGGTGGCGCCCCCGTCGCTGGGCTTCACCACCGTGAGGTCGAGGCTCGAGCCGCCGTCCACGTCCGTCCCCCACGTGCAGTTCGTCACTGCGCCCTGTTGGGCGGCCTTCACCGGGTTGCCCAGGAGTCGGCCGACATCGTCCTGGCTGAGGAAGTCGCACGCCGGCTTCGACAGGGGGACGGTGGCGTTGGTGCTGTCGGCCCCGCTCACACCGCCGCCGGGTGCGGCGGTCGTGCCGGGCGACGTCGTCTCGTCGTCGGAGCCGCCACAGGCGGCGAGCAGCACGGCGATGCCCAGGGCGGCGGCGATCCTGACCAGTCCGTTGCTGCCGACCAGCCTCTTCATGCGACCATCCTCGCTTCGGTCAGGTCGCCGGGCACCCGACGACGCCACGCCCCCGCCACCGTAGTCGCGGCCTTTTCGCCTCTCGCGTCCATCACCCCGCTCACGGCGCCGCTCGGGCCCGACCCCCTCTCAGGGGGCCCTCGGGACCGGCCGCCCTCAGGTGCCCTTCCCGTAGACCGGGCCGCCCGCCTCGGCCTCCAGGGCGCGCATGCGTTCCATGTACTCCGGGGGGCACACGGTGGTGGTGTCGCCCAGGAGGAGGGCCCGGAAGGTGGCGGTGGCTGCCGACTCCAGGTTGACCGCCCGCTCGAAGGCCAGGTCGGCGTCGGCACCCACGACCAGGCAGCCGTGATGGGCGAGCAGCACCACGTCGGTCTGGCCCAGCCCGGCGGCCACCGCGTCGGCCAGCTCGACCGTGCCCGAGGGCAGGTACGGCACGTGGGCCAGCCCGCGCACGTAGTAGGCGTGGTAGAGGGTGGTGCAGCGAATGGGCCGGCCGGTGGCCACCAGGAGGTTGGCGTGGGGCGGATGCAGGTGGAGGGCGACGCCGATGTCGGGACGGGCCCGGTGGGCGGCCAGGTGCATGCTCGATTCGCTCGACGGCTTGGCCCCGCCCGCCAGGGCCTGAGCGGCCCCCTGAGCGGGATGACGCACCTGTCCGTCGAGGCCCAGGACCACGAGGCGTTGCTCGTCGAGGTCGTCGAGGGCCCATCCGCTCGGGGTGACGAGGATCTCGTCGGGGCCGGTGCGGGCCGAGATGTTGCCGCCGGCTCCCACGACCAGCCCGGCGCCGGCCACCCGCCGGCCCAGGCCGATGACGGCGTCCGACGCCTCCGACCGACCGACGCTCCTGCTCACGCGCCCGCCGTGACCATCGGGGACCGGACGGCCATCAGGATCAGTTGGTGCGCTTGGCCAGCTCGTCGCCCACGAGCACGACCAGCTCGGCGTCGCCGGTGGCCCCGACCGACGTGTCGAGCGGTGCGACGGAACCGTTGCCGACCTCGAGGAAGGCGGCGAGCGACCGGGCCTCGTTGTCGTATCCGGGGCGGTACATCACCACGGTGTCGCCCTGGGCCTTGCGGTCGGGCCCCGGTGGCTTGAGGCTCCATCCCTCGGCCTTGATGCGGTTGCCCACCCGCGTGGCCACACCCGTCATCCCGGAGGAGTTGAACACCATCACCCCCACCTCGGTGGCCGGTCGCAGCGAGGTGGGCGGGGAGGTGGCGGCCGTGGTCGTGGCCTGGGCCACCGGAATGGTCGTCGACGGCGCCGGCTCGGCCCGGACGGTGATGGGGGCGTCGTGGCGGCGCGACGGGAAGCCGGCCACGGCCAAGCCCAGCAGCCCGCCGAACACCACGATCACGAGCGGTACCCATCGGCGACCCACCGCCCGAGCGTAGGCGACCCCGGACTCGCTGCCCCCCTTCATCCGCACGGAGGGACGGTGCCGAAGAAGGGGTGAGATGCCGCGCGCCGTCCGACCATATGAGGGACCGGCGCTCGCCTTCCTCATGGTCGGGGCGGGCCTCAGCCACTTCCTCGCGCCCCGGTCGTACGAGCAGATCGTCCCCCATGTGCTGGGCGACCCGGGCCTCTGGGTGCGGTTGAGCGGCGTCGTCGAGATCGGCTGCGGCGCGCTGGTGGCGCTCCCCGGGACCCGACGCCTCGGCGCATGGTTGAGCGCCGGCGTGCTGGTGGCGGTCTTCCCCGCCAACGTGCAGATGGCCCTCGACGGCGGGCTCGCCGGCCGCCCGTTCCCCCTGGGCTCGCCGGTGATGGCCTGGCTGCGGCTGCCGCTCCAGGTGCCCCTCGTGGTCTGGGCCTGCAGAGTCGCGGTCCGGTAGGCCCCGCGACCGGTAAGGCGCAGGCGGCGCAATTCGAGGGCTGCGAAGCAGCCTCGAGCAACAGGGCGGCGGCGTAGCCTCGGGGTCACATGGAGCGGTCCGTTCTCCAGGGGTTGGCTGCCTTCCGATGGGGGGCGTGGCTGTGGATGGCGGCCGTCCTGGTGGTGTCCCGCCACGACCTCGAAACCCCGGCGCTGGCCGTCGCCCTCGCCCTGGCCGCCCTGGCCGTGACGATCCTGGACACGGTCCTCCTGCGAACCGACCCCGAGGCCCTGCTGCGGCCGGGCGCGTTGGTGGCGGAGCCCACCGTCGGCGCCGCCCTCATCCTGTGCGACGGCTGGGCGTACGGCCCGAACCACGCGTTCACCACGTCGCAGTCGCTGGGCTCGGTGTGGCCCCTCGCCGGGATCCTGGGCGCGGGCATCGCGTTCGGCCCCCTCCCGGCCACCGCCGCGGGCGTGGGCCTGGGGCTCGTGCGGGTGGCGGCGACGGTGGCGAACGGCGCGGCCATCGACACCGGCGGCAAAGTGCTCTCGCTCACCAACACCGTCGTGTTCTACGCGCTCGGTGGGGCCGCCACGGGGTACGTGGCCAGGCTCCTGCGGCGGGCCGAGCGTCAGATCTCCGCCGCCCGGGCGCGGGAGGAGGTGGCCCGCACCCTGCACGACGGGGTGCTCCAGACCCTGACCGTGGTGGAGCGGCGGGCGACCGACCCGGTGCTGGCCCGTCTGGCCCGGGAGCAGGAACGCGAGCTGCGGGAGTACCTGTTCGGCGTGGCCGCCGGTTCCGACGGGCCGCCATCGAGCACGGTCGGCGCCGGAGGTGGAGAGCTGGGGACGGCCCTGGGGGGGGGCCCGGGCGGGGTCAGAGAAGCAGGCCGGTGGGCGGGCCACAGTGCGGTTGGCAT
>JBPCJV010000116.1:0-5233 GCA_051004925.1 Acidimicrobiales bacterium
GTCATCACCACCGCCAGCTTCGCCTTCGGCATCGTGCTCCTCGGCATGTACGGCCGGGTCAGGCAGAGCATCGAGGCCACGGTGTTCGGCAGTGTGCTCGGCGTATCCGCCGGCGACGTGTGGCTGATCGTCGGCGTCTCCGTCCTCACGGTGGCCGTCGTCGTCGGCGCCTACCGCAAGCTGCTGTTCACCACCTTCGACCCGGAGGTGGCCGACGTGTCGGGCGTGAACACGGCGCGGATCGACGCCTTGCTCATGTTGCTCCTGAGCTTCGCCATCCTCGTCTCCATGAAGGTCCTGGGCGTCACCCTCATCGCTGCCGCCATCGTGGTGCCGGCGGTGATCGCCCGCATGCTCACCAACAGTTTCGCCACCATGCTCTGGCTGTCCAGCCTCATCGGCGGGTTGTGCGGCCTCGTGGGGATGTACCTCAGCTACCACCTCGACGTGTCGTCGGGCGCCACCATCGTGCTCGTGGGCTTCATCGCCTTCGCGCTGGTGTTCGCGGTCACGGGGAGAGTGGCTCGCTCTGGCGTGCGAAACAGACGCGAAACCAGGCCGATTCGCACGCCAGAAGCGGTGTAGCCCTCTGGCGTCTACTCAGGCGTGGCCTGGCACCAGACGCAGCAGCGCTCGGTGTTGACGAATCGACCGGCGAGCTGGATCTGGCGACCGCCCTGGAAGTCGTGGCGCCCGAGCCGGCACAGCCGGCGGTGCCACAGTTCGGCGGGATGAAGGTCGCTGTCCGCCCACCAGGTCCTGAATTGGTCCCACCTTCGGGGTTCGAGGGACGGGGGGGGAGCGAGCCGCCGCCGCGCCGCCAGGGCGCGTGCCGACCTGCTCGCCGGGGGCATGGCGCCCCGCTGGATGAGGTCGAGGTCGCGGGCGACGCCGAAGCGCGGTGCCTGCCCGCCGATCGGGCGGAGGGGCCGGAGGGCCCCCGGGGACGGCGGGGCCTGGGCCTCGGGCCAGGGGTCGGACCAGATGTCGGGGAGATCTGCCATGTGATCCGCCTCCTCCCGGCCGGACGCAGGCTGTGGTGGAAGTTCGGGCACCGGGCCGGATCTTCACCGTGCCACCGTGGCGGGCCGTCCGCAATGGATGATCCGCGCACCTAGTGGGGGTGAACCTCAGATGGGCGTGCGGCGCAGCGAGCGGATGAGCTGGTGGTCGGCGGTGAACAACCTCCCCAGCGTCAGCCGGCCGGCCACCAGGGCGGCGAAGGCATTGCCGGCCAGGAGCATGTACATCACCACGAGCTGGAGGCGGATGGCGGCGGCGGGGGAGGCGCCGGCCAGGAGCATGCCCGTCATGGCGCCGGGGAGGGCGACCAGGCCGACCACCTTGGTGTTGTCGATCGACGGGAGCATGCCCGTGCGCAGGGCGGCGCGGTGCCAGGGCCCGGCCGCCTCGGTGGCCGTCTGGCCCAGGCTCAGGCGGGCTTCGACCTCCCGCCGGTGCGCGGCCAGGTCGTCGCGCAGGCGGGTCATCACCAGCGACGTGGTGTTCATGGCGTTGGCGATGATCATGGAGCCGAGCGGGATGACGGCCCGCGGGACGGCGGGGATGATGCGCAGCACGAGCAGGAGCCCGATGGTCCCGGCCGACGCGACCACCAGGGCGGCGGCGGCGATCCAGCGCGCCCGGGGGACCCGCCTCGCTCGCGACCCGGACGTGAGGGTGGCGGTGACGATCATCACCGCGATGACCACGGGCGTCAGGCCGCCGTGGTCGGAGAAGATGAACTCGAGCACGAAGCCCACAGCCAGCAACTGGGCGAACGAGCGCACCGTGGCCACGACGATGTCGGTCTCCAGGTCGGCCCGCCGCACACGGGACACCACCACGGCCACGGCCACCAGGCACAGGGCCAGGCCCACGTGGCCGAACGTGACCTCCCCGCTGAGATCGGTCACGGGCCTGGGCCCGAGCGGCCCTCTGAGCGGGGTGACGGCGCCTTGATTTCGATGATGCGGTCGGCCATCTCCTCGGCCTGGCGGCGCTCGTGGGTGACCATGACCACCGTGAGGCCACCGTCGGCCAGCGACCGCACCAGGCGCTCGACCTCCCCCTTCGACACCGCGTCGAGGGCCGAGGTGGGCTCGTCGAGCAGCAGGCAGTCGGGGTTGCGGGCCAGGGCCCGGGCCAGGCACATGCGCTGGGCCTCGCCCACCGACAACAGGTCGGCCTGGCGCTCGGCCAGCGCGGTGCTCAGGTGGACGCGCGGCAACAGGTCGTCCCAGTCGTCTCCCACGTTCTCGGCCACCGTGCCCGCGAAGGTGACGGGTACCTGGCCCACGTGCTGCACCCGGCGGCGCAGCTCGAGCACGTCGTAGTCGCGCACGTTGCGCCCCTCGAAGAGGATCTCACCACCGTCGGGGTCGTCGAGGCGGTTGAGCATGCGCAGCAGGGTTGTCTTGCCCGAGCCCGAGGGGCCCACGACCGCGGTCAGCCCGTCGGCCGGGATGCGGGCCGAGAAACCGCTCACGATGGGGCCGTCGTCACCATCGACCCGCACCTCGCGAAACTCGAAGCGGTCTCCCATCGGCCCAATACTCCCACCGGGGTGCCCCCACCGGGAGGGCTCGTACCCACCACTAAGGTCGTCCCGACATGACTGACACGACCGGCCGGATCGCGGTCACCCTTCCCGACGGCTCCTCCCGGGAACTGCCGCGTGGGGCGACGGCCGCCGACCTCGCCGCGTCCATCGGAAGACGACTGGCGGCCGCCGCAGTGGCAGCCACGATCAACGGGACCGAGGTCGACCTGGGCACGGCCCTGCCCGACGTCGCCCAGGTGGCCATCATCACCGCCGACTCCGACGACGGGCGCAAGGTGCTCCGCCACTCCACTGCGCACGTGCTGGCCCAGGCCGTCTGCGACCTGTTCCCCGGGGCCCGCTACGCCATCGGCCCACCCGTCGACGACGGCTTCTACTACGACTTCGAGCTTCCTGGCGGGGCCCACTTCACCGACGACGACCTGGGCCGCATCGAGGCCCGCATGCGCGAGATCGTGGCAGAGGACCAGGGTTTCGTGCGCGAGGAGCTGTCCGTCGAGGAGGGGCTGAAGCTGTTCCGCGACCAGCCCTACAAGGTGGAGATCATCGAGGGCGTCGACGACTCCGAGGGCGCCGCCGGTGCGGTCGTCAGCACCTACAGCAACGAGGGCTGGGTCGATTTGTGTCGGGGGCCCCACGTGGCGTCCACCTCCCGGCTCGGCGCCTTCAAGCTGATGCGGGTGGCGGGGGCCTACTGGCGGGGCGACGAGCGCCGCCCGATGCTGCAGCGCATCTACGGCACCGCCTGGGAATCCCCCAAGGCGCTGGCCGAGCACCTGCACCGCCTGGAGGAGGCCGAGCGGCGCGACCACCGCCGGCTGGGCCCCGAGCTCGACCTGTTCTCGTTTCCCGAGGAGCTGGGGGCCGGCCTCGCCGTCTGGCATCCGAACGGCGCCATGGTGCGGCGGATCATGGAGGAGTTCTCCCGCGTCGAGCACGAGACCGGCGGCTACCAGATGGTCTACAGCCCGCACCTGGCCCGCTCCACCCTGTGGGAGACCAGCGGCCACCTCGGGTTCTACGCCGACGCCATGTACCCGCCGATGGAGCTGGAGGGGGCGCGGTACTACCCCAAGCCGATGAACTGCCCGTTCCACCTGCTCGTGTACCGCAGCTCCCTCCGCTCGTACCGCGAGCTGCCCCTCCGGCTGTTCGAGTTCGGCACCGTCTACCGCTTCGAGCGCTCCGGCGTCATCCACGGCCTGCTGCGCACCCGGGGGTTCACCCAGGACGACAGCCACATCTTCTGCACGCCCACCCAGATCGTGCCCGAGCTCACTTCGCTCCTCGACTTCGTGGTGCGCATCCTGCGCACGTTCGGCTTCGAGTCGTTCACGGCGGAGATCTCCACCCGACCGGCGGAGAAGTCGGTGGGGACCGACGACGAGTGGACCATGGCCACCCACGCCCTTTTCGAGGCCATCCAGGCGTCGGGCCTCGAGTACCGGGTGGCCGAAGGCGAAGGTGCCTTCTACGGGCCCAAGATCGACATCCACGTGCGCGACGCCATCGGCCGGCCCTGGCAGCTCTCCACGCTCCAGGTCGACTTCCAGATGGCCAAGCGGTTCGGCCTCGAGTACGTGGGCGCCGACAACGCCCGCCACCAGCCGATCATGATCCACCGGGCCCTGTTCGGCTCCGTCGAGCGCTTCTTCGGCATCCTCGTCGAGCACTATGCCGGTGCGTTCCCTTCATGGCTGGCCCCTGTGCAGGTGCGGGTCCTGGGCGTCAAGGACGGCCACGACCCGTACGTGGCCGACGTGGTCGGCCGCCTTCGGTCCGCGGGCTTCCGGGCCGACTCGGTCCCCGCCGACGAGCCCCTCGGCGGCCGCATCCGCCGGGCCAAGCTCGACAAGCTGCCGTACGTGCTCGTCGTCGGCGACCGCGACGTGGACGCCGGCACCGTCGGTGTCAACCCCCGCGGCGGCGAGGTCGAGCGCGACGTGCCGCTCGACACCTTCGTCGACCGCCTGGCCGCCAAGGTGGCTGCCCGCTCGTGACCGCCGCCCCGGTGTTCTTTCAGCGCCATCCAACATGGAGTGTTGGATGGCGCGTAAAGAACGGCTGTTGGTGGCCGTGAGCGGGACCGACGGGCTCGACCGGCTGTGGGCCGGGTGGCGGCACCCCTACGTGGAGGCGGCGGGGGAGGAGAGCGTCCACCGATCGGAGCGGGACTGCATCTTCTGCCGGATCCTGGCCAGCGACGATGATCCCGAGCAGACGTACGTGGTTTGGCGCGACGTCCGGTGTGCGGTCGTGCTCAACGCCTACCCCTACACGAGCGGTCATCTCATGGTGATGCCCGTCCGCCACGTCGGCGAGCTGGAGGACCTGGACGACGAGGAGGCGACCGGACTGTGGCGGGTGGTGGGCGATTCCGTTGTCGGCCTGCGGGCCGCCTACTCGCCCGAGGGCCTCAACGTGGGTGCCAACCTGGGTCGGGCGGCGGGGGCGGGGGTGCCCGAGCATCTGCACGTACACTGCGTCCCCCGGTGGACGGGCGACACCAACTTCATGACCGCCCTGGCCGAGACCCGTGTGTTGCCCGAGGCCCTGTCGTCGTCGTTCGAGCGGCTGCGCGCCACCTGGCCCCGCCGGCAGCCGTAGCCTGTCGTCGCCGATGAGCATCGAGTCCCAGCCCGAGCCCGAGCCGGTACCCGAGAACCGGAC
>JBPCJV010000117.1:0-4765 GCA_051004925.1 Acidimicrobiales bacterium
GGCCGAAGCCCGTGCGCGTCCTACCACCGCCCTCCGAGCCGCCGTCGCCCTTGCCGCATAACGTCTTCAGGACCGCGAGAGGCCGATCTCACCCACTCCGATGCCAGGAGAGCCCTAAAGGTTGCCCACCAGCCACTCCACGCCCTGCACGGCGCGCCAGCCCAGGTAGACGACGGCGGCGAGCACGAGGAGCTTGAAGTGCCACGGCGCGCCCGCGGGCTTGCCGATGACGGTGTCGCAGTCCGGACACTCACCGCCCCCGCCCAACTGGCTCCCCGGCCAGTAGCGGCTACAGGTGTCGCACCAGGGCAGCGGGTCAGACCCTGCGGATGGCCAGGATGGCCACGTCGTCGGTGAGGGGGGCGCTGGCGAAGTTGCGGGCCGCGGCCAGCAGCGACTTGCACAGCACGTCGGCCTGCATGCGGGGGTCTCGGCGGATGGCGCCGGCGATGCGGTCCTCGCCGAACAGCGCCCCGCCGGAACGGGCCTCGGCCAGACCGTCGGTGTAGAAGAGCACGAGGTCGCCGACCTCGAGGGGAACCTCGCGACTGAGGTAGGTGCCTTGGGGATCGAGGGTCAGCATCGGCCCCGTGGACCGCAACGGCCGCACGTCGCCGTCGTGCCACAACCACGCCGGGGGGTGGCCGGCCGACGCCCACCGCAGCGTGCCCGCCTCCACGTCGACCACGGCCACGCACATGGAGACGAACTCCTCCTCGCGCACCTGGGGCGAGATCTGGACGTTCAGCTCCTCCAAGGCCTGGGCCGGGTCGCGGTACTGGCGCAGGAACACCCGCAGCAGGTACTTCACCTGGAAGGCGGTGATCGAGGGCTCGATGCCGTGCCCCGACACGTCGCCGATCACCACGGCCATGCGACCGGGGCCGGCGGGGAACACGTCGTAGAAGTCACCGGCCATGAGCCCCGTGCCCGCCTCGTACACCTGGCCGACCTCGAAGCCCTCGACCGCGGGCAGGTCCTGGGGGGCAAGCCGGGCCGCCCAGCGGCGGGGGGCCAGCTCGTCCTGCGACAGGGTCTCCTCGGCCTTGCGCTCCAGGCTGGCCCGCTCCTCGATGAGGTCGGCCTCCTGGATGAACCGGCGCCCGTAGATGATCGTCATGGCGATGGGCACCGCCAGCAGCAGGCGCACGGCGCTGAGCCAGCCGTTGGTGCTCACCGCCCCGAGGGCGGCGGTGACGGCGGCGATGGCGTAGAGGAGGGTGTTGTGCACCTCCTTGCGGTAGGCCGAGCGGGCCAGGTCAGCGGCCACCGAGGGCCCGTCACCACTGGCCTCCTTGATGCGCCGCCACGACCGCTCCAGGCGCAGGGCCGACCGCCCCCAGATGGCGCCCGCAACCAGGCATCCGAAGGCAACCCCGAGCAGAACTGGGGCCTCGATCATGGCGACGACAATGGTACGACTATTTGCCCGTTGATGCCGAGGGAACTCCTATCCCCCACGCTTGCGGACCCGCAGCTTCAGGGGGGTGGGGCCGAAGCCGAAGTGGTCGCGGATGCGGCGCTCCAGGAATCGCAACCACGTCGGGTGCAGGGTCTTGTCGCTGAACAGGGTGAAGGTGGGCGGGTCGACGGCACCCTGGGTGGCGTAGAGCACCCGGGCGCCCGGGGCGGGGTGGGCGGCCTGGGCGGCCTGCACCACGTCATTGAGCTCGCGGGTGGGCACCCGGCGGTGGTAGGCGGCGATCGACTCGGCCAGGGCGGGCATGAGCTTGTGCACGCCCTTGCCCGACAGGGCGCTCATCTTCAGGACGGGCGCGTAGCCGAGGAAGGCCAAGCGGTCCTCCAGGTCGATGGTGGCCCGCAGGCGCCCCTCGGCGTCGAGGCGGTCCCACTTGTTGAGCACGATCACCACCGGGCTGCCCGCCGCGTCGATGCGCTCGGCCAGGCGCTGGTCCTGGTGGTTGACGCCCTCGGACGCGTCGATCACCAGCAGGGCGGCGCTGGCCCGGTCGATCGACTGCAAGGCCCGCACCAGCGAGTAGTACTCGGGGCCCTCGCCGATGCGGCTGCGGCGGCGCATCCCGGCGGTGTCGACGAAGCGGATGGGCCCGTCGGGCGACTCCACGATGGTGTCGATGCTGTCGCGGGTGGTGCCGGGCGCGTCGTGGACGACCGACCGCTCGTCGCCGATGAGCCGGTTGAACAGGGTGGACTTGCCCACGTTGGGACGGCCCACGATGGCCACGGCGGGAACGCCGGCGTCGAGCTCCTCCCCCGCCTCGGCCGCCTCCTCCTCCGGCGTCAGGGGCGGCAGGGCGGCCACCACGGCGTCGAGCAGGTCGCCGCTCCCCCGGCCGTGCAGCGCGCTCACCGTGCACGGATCGCCCAGCCCGAGGCGCCCGAAGTCCCACGCCTCGGCCTCTCGCAGCTCGTTGTCGACCTTGTTGGCCACCACCACGACGGCGGGCGCCCGCTCCTTGGCCCGCAGGGCCCGGCGCAGCACGGCGGCGACCCGGTCGTCCTCGTCGGTGACCCCCACGGTGACGTCGACCACCAGCATCACCACGGCCGCACCCGACAGGGCCCGCTCGGCTTGCCTGCTCACCTGGGCGTCGAGGGCGTCGTCGCTGTCGAGCCACCCGCCGGTGTCGACGATCTGGAAGTGGCGACCCGCCCACTCGGCCTCCAGCACCTTGCGATCGCGCGTGACCCCCGGCCGTTCCTCCACGATCGCCTCCCGGCGCCCCACGATGCGGTTGACGAGGGTCGACTTGCCGACGTTGGGCCGGCCGAGCACGGCCACCACGGGAAGAGCCACCTAGATCCCCGAGCTGACGGTGACGCCGAGGGCTCGCCGCAGGGCGACGCCGTCGGTGGGCACCACCTCGACGGGCCGGGGCAGGTCGGCGGGACTGGTGCCGTCGAGGAACACGCCCTTGGAGAGGCACACGTCCGGCAGGAGGTAGCGCCTGCCCTCGGGCTGGGCGGCCAGCACCGGGGCCAGGTCGGCGCCCACGAGCAGGCCGGTGACGGCGATGTTGCCGCCGAAGAACCCGTTGGCGACGGGCAGGACCTGCACGTCGGGGCGGCCCACGCCGGCCACGAGCGGCGCCAGCACCCGGGCGCCGTACTCGCCGGTGAGGATGGTGACGGGCCGGTCGTCGTGCTCGCCGGGTGCAGGGTCAACCACCGCGGCGTCGCCGTTCCTCGGGGCCCGGTAGCCCTCCCCACTCGCGCCGTCGACCCAGGCGAAGAAGCCCGGCTGGGTGCCCAGGCCCTCGTCGGCCTGGCCGGACAGCTCCAGCTCGAAGGCCCGGGCCATGCCCACGCCGTCCTCGTGCTGGGGGAAGCCCTCGTAGGCCTCGGCCGGCGGAAAGTCGCGCCCGGCCAACAGGTAGTACTCGTCGGCCGCGAACACCACCCGCCGGCCCAGCACCGACAGGAACACCTCCTGCCAGCGCTCCACGGTGTCGACCACGGCTTCGGCCTCGGCCGTGGTATGCACCCGCATCGACGTGGCCGGCGACCAGCGGCTGACCCCCAGCGGCACCACGCACACCGTGGCCAGCTCCGGGTAGCGGTCGAGCACACCGCAGAGGGTGTCCTCCAGCACGGTGGCGTCGTTCACGCCCGGGCACACCACGACCTGGCCGTGCACCTCGATGCCGTGGTCGAGCAGGGCGCGCAACCACCGCAGGCTCGTGGCCCCCCGGCGGTTGCTCAGCATCCGCGATCGCACCTCGGGGTCGGTGGCGTGGATGCTCACGTTGAGCGGGCCCAGGCGTTCGGTGACCACCCGCTCGAGGTCGAGCTCGGTGAAGCGGGTAAGGGTGGTGTAGTTGCCGTAGAGGAACGACAGGCGGTAGTCGTCGTCCTTCACGTAGAGGCTCTTCCGCAGCCCCGGCGGAAGCTGGAAGATGAAGCAGAACTCGCAGTGGTTGTCGCAGGTGCGCACCTGGTCGAACAGGGCCGACGACACCTCCACGCCCAGGGCCTCGCCGTCGGCCTTGGCCACCGCCATCTCGAGGTCGAGGCCACCCCGGGAGACCTCCAGCGTGAGGTCGGCCTCGTCGGTCAGCAGCTGCCACTCGATGACGTCGCGCGGGCGGACCCCGTTGAGCGAGACGATCTCGTCGCCGGCCTGGACCCCGGCGCCTTCGGCCGGCGAACCGGGCGCGACAGCAACGACGAGTGGGGACGGCATGAACCAAGGATACGGCCCCCCGGCGAGACCATCTCCCGAACCGGGTTCGACAGCGTCAGCGGCGGCTCTTCTTGCTGGGGCCGATGGCGGAGGCGAGGTCGGCCTCGGTGAACGAACCGACGACCACACCGTCGGACGCGTAGCGGTACAGCGCCACGCCGAAGATCTGGCGGGCCGCGGCCTGGCGCACCAGGCCCACGATGATGAGGGCGACCCCGGCCAGGCCGAGCACCACACCGAAGGAGACGCCGATCATCCCGCCGGCCACGAAGGCCAGGAGGGCGCCGATGCCCAGCAGGACCGCACCCGGGAGGACGAAGGTGAGCAGGATGCGTCCGCCGATGCGGAACGTGCCCGTGACCGCCTCACCCCACTTCCCGCGGATCACCGCCAGCGACCGCTTCATGGCCGCCGGGGCGCTCACGTCCTCGAGCACGATGACCGGGAGGACGAAGAAGGTGATCAGCGACCACGCCGCCGCCAACAGTGAGGCGGCGATGACCCGCAGGATCGTCACGACGACGTTGTCGTCACCCCCACCCTGGATGGCGCTGATGATCCACCCGACGACAACCGAGATCAGCGCCCACACCCCGAGGG
>JBPCJV010000118.1:0-11216 GCA_051004925.1 Acidimicrobiales bacterium
CGCCAGCACCAGTGCGTCGCCTCGGCGGGCGGCCTCGGACACGAAGGCGAACGGGTCGACGGCGGGCGGGAGCCGAACCACGGCGGGCCCGCCACCCCGCTCAGTCCCGCGCCCGGCAGCGAAGGCCTCGGTCACCAGAGGGGCAAGGAGATCGTCGGCCACAGGGAGTGCGGTCGCCGGCACGCGGGCCGGGACCGCGGGCAGGGTGGGGACGGCGCCGGGTGCCGACCCGGCGCGCAGGAACGTCACCCGCGGACCGGCCCACCGCCAGGCCGCCCAGTGGGAGAGGTCGACCAGGTCCGGGCCCGGCCCCCAACCCGTGACCTTGCCCAGCGGCTGGAGGGGCTTGGTCGTCTCCGATCCCGCCGTCCGCTGCACCACCCATCCCCGCACCCGGCGTCCCTGCAGCGGCACCCGCACGACCGTGCCCACGCGCACGTGAGCACTCAGGTGATCGGGTACCAGATAGTCGAGCGGTCGGTCGATGGCCGCAAGATCGAGCACAACTCGAGCGACCGGAGGCGGGTCCGGACGCGATGGAGGACCTACGTCAGGTCGAGAGCCTGCTTGACGTCGTCCAGGCGGCTGAGGTGCTCCCAGGAGAACTCCTTGTCGGACCGGCCGAAGTGACCGTAGGCAGCGGTACGCCGGAAGATGGGCCGGCGCAGGTCGAGGTCGCGGATGATGGCCGCCGGGCGCAGGTCGAACACGTCGTCGACCATGGCCTCGATGCGCAACGGGTCGACGGCCTCGGTGCCGAAGGTCTCGACGAGGATGGACACGGGCCGGGCCACGCCGATGGCGTAGGCCACCTGCACCTCACAGCGCCGGGCTGCGCCGGCGCCCACGACGTGCTTGGCCACCCAGCGGGCCGCGTACGCGCCGGAACGGTCGACCTTGGAGGGGTCCTTGCCCGAGAAGGCCCCGCAGCCGTGGCGGGCCGAGCCGCCGTAGGTGTCGACGATGATCTTGCGCCCCGTGAGGCCGGTATCGGCGTGGGGCCCCCCCAGCTCGAAGCTCCCGGTGGGGTTGGCCAGCAGCTGGTAGTCGTCGTCGGCGAACTCCGGCGGCAGCAGCGGGTGGATCACGTGTTCGCGCAGGTCGGGCTTGAGCAGGGTCTCGATGTCGATGCCGGGCTGGTGCTGGGAGGAGATGAGCACGGTCTTCAGCGCCGCCGGCCGCCCGTCGCGGTACTCGACGGTGACCTGGGTCTTGCCATCGGGGCGCAGGTAGGGCATCACCCCCGCCTTGCGGACCTCCGACAGCCGCTGGGCCAGCCGGTGGGCCAGCCAGATGGGCAGGGGCATGAGGTCGTTGGTCTCGTCGCAGGCGTAGCCGAACATCATTCCCTGGTCGCCGGCACCCTGGGCGTTGAGGTCGTCCTCGCCGCTCTGGCCCTTGCGCACCTCGTAGGCGGTGTTCACGCCCTGGCCGATGTCGGGCGACTGCTCGTCGATGGCGGTGATGACGCCGCAGGTGTTGCCGTCGAAGCCGTAGGACTCGCGGTCGTAGCCGATGCCGCAGACGGTGTTTCGCACGAGCTTGGGGATGTCGACGTAGGCCTTGGTGGTGATCTCGCCGGCCACGACGACCAGCCCCGTAGTCAGCAGCGTCTCGCACGCCACCCGGCCCATCGGGTCCTCGGCCATGATGGCGTCGAGGACGGCGTCGGAGATCTGGTCAGCCATCTTGTCGGGGTGGCCCTCGGTGACGGACTCCGAGGTGAAGGTCCAGTTGCTCACGGTGTGCTCCGGTGGGTCGAGCCCCGGAGGCCGGTCGGATCGTCGGGATGACGGCCGTTGAGGGTCGGCCGGTTCGGGGTGGGGGTGGTGGGGTCAGGGGTGGGTGTCGTGGTCGCGCGGTCGAGGTGTCTCGTGACGATATCGAGCAGGATCGAGGCCAGCTCCCGCTTGTCGACGAGGGGGACCGCGGTGGTGGTGCCGTCGGCCTCGACGATCACCGCACGGTTGGTGTCGGCGTCGAAGCCGGCGTCCGGCGCCGAGACGTCGTTGCCGACCACGACGTCGAGCCCCTTGGCCTCGAGCTTGGCGCCGGCGCGGGCGGCCACGTCGCCGGTCTCGGCTGCGAACCCCACGAGCACTTGCCCGGGGCGGCGCGACCTCCCGAGCCCGGCCAAGATGTCGACGGTCGGCTCGAGCACGAGCTCGGGCATGCCGTCGGCCTTGTCGAGTTTGGTGGCCACGCTGTCGCCCGAGCGGCCCCCTGAGCGGGGGGCACTGTGGCCCGAGCGGCCCCCTGAGCGGGGAGCAGGGCGGGGACGGAAGTCGGCGACGGCCGCGGCCATGACGACCACGTCGGCGTCGGGCGCGCGTGCGACGACGGCACGTTCCATGTCGGCCGCGGTCTCGACGGCGACCACGTCGACCCCGGCCGGTGCGGGCCGGTCGGAGGCGGTGACCAGCGTGACCAGTGCGCCCCGGGCCACGGCCTCGGCGGCGACGGCGTGCCCCTGCTTGCCCGACGACCGGTTGCCGAGGAAGCGCACGGCGTCGATCGGCTCGCGCGTGCCGCCCGCGGTGACCAGCACCCGGCAACCGGCGAGCCCGGGGCCGGAACTTCCCGAGTCGGGTGTCCGACCATCGACGTCACCGCCGAGCACGGCGTGCACCGCAGCCACGATGTCGGCCGGGTCGGCCAGGCGACCTGGGCCCTCGTCGCCACCCGCGAGTCGGCCCACCGCCGGCTCCACGACGTGCACCCCACGCCGGCGCAGGACGTCGAGGTTGTGGCCGACCGCAGGGTGTTCCCACATCTCGTTGTGCATCGAAGGGCACACCACCACCGGCGCGCCCGTCGCCAGCAGCGTGGCCGTCAGCAGGTCGCTCGAGATGCCGGCCGCGTAGGAGCCCAGCAGGCGGGCGGTGGCCGGGGCGACGACCACCACGTCGGCCCGCCGACCGAGGCGCACGTGGGGAACGGGGTCGTCGGCGTCCCACAGCGAGGTCTGGGCCGGCTCAGAGGCCAGGGCCGAGAAGGTGACGGGGCCCACGAACCGCGTGGCGTCGTCGGTCAGCACAGGGACGACGTGTGCTCCCGCGTCGACCAGCCGCCGGCACACCTCGACCGCCTTGTAGGCCGCGATCCCACCGCACACGCCCAGCACCACACAGGGTGACTCTTCCGCCGTCCCGCCTCCCCGCAACGCATCGCTCATGGTTCTGCACCCGCCCCCCGTGAGGGAGTGGGCTACTCCTCGCCGTCCTCGGTAACTTCGGGACGGGTGTAGGTGACCTTGCCGGCGACGATCTCCTCGAGGGCGATCGACAGCGGCTTCCGGGAGACCGAGGCCACCTGCGGAGGCACGATCGCACCGAGACCCTCACCCAGCTGGCTGAAGTAGGAGTTGATCTGGCGCCCGCGCTTGGCCGCGAGGGTGACGAGACTGAACTTGGAGTCGACTCGGGCGAGCAGGTCCTCGATGGGCGGGTGGATCATGGTGGCGCGCTCGGCCATCGGGCATCTCCGGGATCGACGGGTGCGGTGCGGCCCGATCAGGGGTGATCGCGCCGCGCACGGTGGTCCTCAACGATAGCAGTGACCTCCCCCGTCGCCCGGGAAAGGTCGTCGTTGATCACCACGTGGTCGGCCAGGGCCCTCCCGGCCGTCTCCTCGCGGTCGGCCTCGGCCAACCGGCGGGCCACCGTGGTGACGTCCTCCCCTCTCCCGCGGAGCCGGGTCTCCTGGACCTCCCGCGAAGGGGCGAGGACCAGCAGCACTACGGCGTCGGGACGCCGCTCCTTCACCTGCGCCGCGCCCTGCACGTCGATCTCGAGGAGGACGTCGCAGCCGGGCGGCGGGTCGGGGACGGGAGTGCCGTAGCGGTGGTCGAAGACCCGGGCCGATTCGAGGAAGCCGCCGGCGGCGTCGTGGGCTGCGAAGGTCTCGTCGTCGGCGAAGTGGTAGGCGTCGGCCGCCTCGCTCGAGCGGCGGGGCCGGGTCGTCCACGACCGGCTGAGCCACAGGCGCGGCGTGCGGGACACCACCGCCTCGGCGATCGACCCCTTTCCCACACCCGAGGGGCCGACGATGACGAAGACGAGGCTCAGGGTGAGTGAAACTGCTTCTTCAGCGCCTCGCGCTGCTGCGCGCCGAGGCCGCGCACTCGCCGGGAGTCACTGATCTTGAGCTCCTCCATGAGGCGGCGGGCCCGCACCTTGCCCACGCCGGGCAGCGACTCGAGAACGGCGACGACCTTCATCTTGGCGACGACCTCGTCGCCTTCCGCCTGGGCCAGCAGCTCGTCGAGGGTGATCGATCCCATCTTCAGCATTTCTTTCAACTCGGCCCGCTGGCGACGAGCGGCTCCCGCCTTCTCGAGGGCGGCCTGACGGGCATCGGGGGAGAGCTCCGGAGGCAGTGGCATGCCGGGCACCATAGCGCGCCCGACCAGGCGCGGACCGGGGCGAAAACGCCTGTGGTTCAGGCTCTGGCGGCCGTCACCGTCTCGGCGAGGGCGGCCGCGGCGGCGGCCGGGTCGTCGGCCGCGGTGACGGCCCGGCCCACGACCAGAAGGTCGGCGCCGGCGGCCAGGGCCTCCTGCGGAGTGGCCGCGCGCGTCTGGTCGTGGCGCTCCCCCTGTGCCAGGCGGATGCCGGGGACAACGGCGATCATCCGCGGGGCCAGCTCCTTTGCCTCGCGCACGTCGGTGGCGGCCAGGACCAGGCCGCTGCACCCGCCTTCGACGGCCGTGACCACCCGTCGGCCGAGGATGTGGACCGGCGCGCCGGCGTCACTTGTGAGGATGGTGACGGCGATGGCCTCGGGGGTGGGCAGCCCGGCCGCCGCCGCGCCCTCGGCCAACCCGTCGACGCCGGCCCGCAGCATGACCGACCCGCCGTGGGCGTGCAGGGTGAGATAGCTGGCGCCGAAGGCGCCGGCCACCCGGGCCGACCTGCGCACCGTCGTGGGGATGTCGTGCAGCTTGAGATCGAGGAACACCCTGAACCCGGCGTTGAGCATCGACGCCACCGCGTCGGGCCCGGCGGCGGTGAACAGTTCCAGGCCGACCTTGACCGTGCCGAACCACGGTTGCAGGCGGCGGGCCAGACGCAGCGCGGCGACCAGGTCGTCGACGTCGAGGGCCAGGGCCAGCCGATCACGAGCCTCCATTGACTTGCCTCCCCGGTTTCTCGGGCTCTTGGGTGCGGACCCTCCCGACCAACTCGGCCACCCGGGTCACATCATGGCTCGCGCACCACTCCGCCACCTCCTGGCCGACCCTGAACGTGGCCCGGGGGTCGGCGAAGGTGGCCGTTCCCACCTCGACGGCGTCGGCCCCGGCGAGGAGCAGCTCGACTGCGTGAACGCCTCGGGACACCCCTCCGACACCGACGATGCCGGCGTCGGGGAAGGCCTGGCGGCACTCGTGTACGGCGCGCACCGCGATCGGCCTGATGGCCGGCCCCGACAGCCCGCCGGCGCCGGCGCCCAGTCGCGGCCTCCGGGTCTCGGGGTCGATGGCCATCCCCCGGACGGTGTTGACGAGGGTCAGCGCCTCGGCGCCTGCACCCAGGGCGGCCCCGGCGATGTCGGTGATCGACGGCACGTCGCCGGCGAGCTTGGCCCACCTCGGCCGCCCGCACCCGGCCGTCGCTTCGAGCACCTCGGCCGTCGCCGCCGCGGAGTGGGCGAAGACGTGCCGTCGGCCTTCGAGGTTGGGGCAGCTGAGGTTGACCTCTACGGCCACCACACCGGCGGGCGCGTCCCCGAGCAGGCTGGCGGCCCGGGCGTAGGCGGCGACGGTGAGACCCCAGATGCTGGCCACCACTCGCGCCCCGGTGGCGAGGAGGTCCGGGAGCTCGTGTTCGAGCCAGGCCTCGACGCCGGGGTTCTGCAACCCCACGCTGTTCAACATCCCCGACTCCGACGCGTGCAGGCGCGGCGCCGGGTTGCCGGCCCACGGGTCGGCCGACAGCGACTTCACGACGACCGCGCCGATGGCGGCGAGGTTGAAGTACGAGCCCAGCTCGGTGCCGTGGCCGGCGGTGCCCGATGCGGTGAGGACGGGGTGGGGCAGGCGGACGGAGCCGACGGACGTGGAGAGGTCCACGACGCCCTGCCACGAGGCGCGGCCCGCCCGCAAGGCTCGCACGGCGCCTAGACGTCCAGTCGCAACTGGCCCGCGGCGTGGAACTCCTGGAGCGACCGCACCGACAGCCCGTAGCGGGCCCAGTCGGCGATGCCCCCGGCTGCGGCCAATGCCGCGGCCACGGTGGTGAGGCACGGGACGCTGTGCACGTTGGCGGCCCGGCGGATGTGAGCTCCGTCGGCCCGGGGGCCCCGGCCCCGTGGCGTGTTCACGACCAGGTCGATCTCGCCGCCGGAGATGAGGTCGACGGCCGACGCCCCGCCGGCGCTCCCCTCCCCCACCTTGGCCACCACACCCTGGACGGGCACCCCGTGCTCCTCGAGGTGGCGGGCGGTGCCGGCCGTGGCCACGATGGCGAAGCCCAGCTCGACGAAGCGCCGGGCGGCGACCAGGCCGCCGGCCTTGTCGCGGGCGGCCAGGGAGAGGAACACCGTGCCCCCCTCGGGCAGACGGTCGCCGGCCGCGTGCTGGCTCTTGGCGAAGCTCAGCCCGAAGGTGGCGTCGATGCCCATCACCTCGCCGGTCGCGCGCATCTCGGGACCGAGCAGCGTATCGACGTCGGGGAAGCGGTTGAAGGGCAACACCGCCTCCTTGACCGACACGTGCCCACCGTCGACCGCGGGGACGAGTAGTCCCTCGTCGCGCAGCTGGGCCAGCGTGGAGCCCGTCATCACCCGGGCCGCCACCTTGGCCAGGGGCACGCCCGTGGCCTTGGCCACGAACGGCAGGGTGCGGCTCGCCCTGGGGTTGGCCTCGATCACGAACACTCGGGGCCCAGGACCGGGTCCCAGCGTATCGACAGCGGCGCGGCTGGCTCCCACGTTGGTGACGGCGTACTGCACGTTGAGCGGCCCGCACACGTCGAGGGCGGCGGCGATGGCCCGGGTGTGGTCCTCGATCATCGCGACGACGGCACGCGACAGCGTGGGGGGAGGGATGACGCACGCGCTGTCGCCCGAGTGGACCCCCGCCTCCTCCACGTGCTCCATCACGCCGCCGATGACCACCTCGCCGGTCGAGTCGCGCAGAGCGTCCACGTCGACCTCGATGGCGTCCTCGAGGAAGCGGTCGACGAGCACCGGCCTTCCCGCGGCCAGGCCGCCCTCGCGGCCCAGGCTGCCGAACAGCTCGAGCTCGGTCATGGCCCGGGCCAGGCCGTCGTCGTCGTAGACGATCTCCATGGCCCGGCCGCCGAAGACGTAGCTGGGCCGCATGGGCACCGGGTAGCCCACCCGCCGGGCCACCGCGTGCGCCTCGGCCAGGCCGCCGGCCGTGCCCCCCGGGGGCTGGGGGATGTCGAGCCGCGCGCACAGCGAGTTCCAGCGCTCCCGGTCCTCGGCCTCGTCGATCGACGCCGGGCTGGTGCCGAGGATGCGGAACCCCGCGGCCTCGATGGAGTGAGCCAGCTTCAGCGGGGTCTGGCCCCCGAGGCTGACGATCACCCCGGCGAGACGACCCGAGCGGGCCTCGGCCTCGAGCACGTTCAGCACGTCCTCGGTGGTGAGGGGCTCGAAGTAGAGGCGGTCGCTGGTGTCGTAGTCGGTGGACACGGTCTCGGGGTTGCAGTTGACCATCACCGTGTCGAAGCCGGCGTCGTGGAGGGCGAAGCTGGCGTGCACGCAGCAGTAGTCGAACTCGATGCCTTGGCCGATGCGGTTGGGCCCCGAACCGAGGATGACCCCGGTGTCGGCCTCGGCCCGCACCGTCTCGTCCTCCTCCTTGTAGGTGGAGTAGTGGTACGGCGTGGCCGACTCGAACTCGGCCCCGCAGGTGTCGACGGTCTTGTAGGTGGGGACGACACCGGCGGCCACCCTTCGGGCCCGCACCGGCGCGTCGTCGGTGCCCCACAGCCAGGCCATCTGGGCGGCGGCGAAGCCCAGGCGCTGGGCCCGCCGCCAGTCGCGCCGCTCCATGGCGTCGAACCCGACGGCGGCCAGGCGGGCCCGCTCCTCGGTGATGGACGCGATCTGGTCGAGGAACCACGGGTCGACGCGGGTGACCTCGTGCAGCCGGTCGACGCCGATGCCCCTACGGAGGGCGGCCTCGAGGTGGAACGGGCGGTCGGGGGTGGCGATGGCCGCACGGCGGACCAGCTCGTCGTCGTCCCACTCGTCGGTGGCCGCCTCACCCGGGTCGCAGTTGAGTCCCCAGCGGCCGTGCTCCAGCGAGCGCATGCCCTTCTGCAGCGACTCGGGGAAGGTGCGCCCGATGGCCATGGCCTCGCCGACCGACTGCATGCGCGTGCCCAGGGCGTCGGATGAGCCAGGGAACTTCTCGAAGGCCCACCGCGGCACCTTGGTGACCACGTAGTCGATGGTGGGCTCGAAGCTGGCGGGCGTGCGCCTGGTGATGTCGTTGGGGATCTCGTCGAGGGTGTAGCCCACCGCCAGCCGGGCGGCGATCTTGGCGATGGGGAAGCCCGTGGCTTTCGACGCCAGGGCGCTCGAGCGCGAGACCCGGGGGTTCATCTCGATGACCACCATGTCGCCGGTCGCGGGGTCGACAGCGAACTGGATGTTGGACCCGCCGGTGTCGACACCGATGCGACGTATGCAGGCGAAGGCGGCGTCGCGCATGTGCTGGTACTCGACGTCGGACAGGGTCTGGGCCGGGGCCACGGTGATGGAGTCTCCTGTGTGCACGCCCATGGGGTCGAGGTTCTCGATGGAGCACACGACCACGCAGTTGTCGGCCCGGTCGCGCATGACCTCGAGCTCGTACTCCTTCCACCCGGCGATGGACCGCTCGATGAGGATCTACGAAATGGGGCTGTGGGCCAGTCCCGACCGGGCGATCTCCACCAGCTCGTCGGCGTCTGCGGCGATGCCCGTGCCCGCGCCGCCGAGGATGAACGAGGGTCGGATGATCACCGGGAACCCGACCTCGTCGGCGATCTTCTCGGCCTCGTCGAGCGTGTAGGCGAAGCCTGACGGCGGGACGGCCAGGCCGATCTCGGTCATGGCCGCCTTGAAGAGCTCGCGGTTCTCGGCCGTCCGGATGGCTTCGGCCGACGCCCCGATCAGCTCCACGCCGAAGGCGTCGAGCACGCCCTTGTCGGCCAGGCCGATGCCGAGGTTCAGGCCGGTCTGGCCGCCGAGGGTCGGGAGCACGGCATCGGGGCGCTCGCGCTCGATGATGGCGGCCAGCACGTCGACGTCGAGGGGCTCGACGTAGGTGCGGTCGGCGAAGTCCGGGTCGGTCATGATCGTGGCCGGGTTGGAGTTCACGAGGATGACGCGGTAACCCTCGGCACCGAGGATGCGACACGCCTGGGTGCCCGAGTAGTCGAACTCACAGGCCTGGCCGATCACGATCGGACCGGAGCCGATGATGAGGATCGACTCCAGGTCGGTCCGTTTCGGCATGGTCAGTTCCCGTCCATGAGGCGGGCGAACTCGGCGAACAGGTAGCGGGCGTCGTGGGGGCCGGGGCCGGCCTCCGGGTGGTACTGCACGCTGAACGCAGGCACGTCGCGGCACCGGAGTCCCTCGATGACACCGTCGTTGAGGTTGACGTGGCTGACGTCGGCGTTGCCCACGCTGCCATCGGTCACCGCGTAGCTGTGGTTCTGACTGGTGATCTCGACCGCGCCGGTCGACACCCGTCGCACGGGATGGTTGCCGCCGTGGTGACCGAACGCCATCTTGTGGGTGCTGCCCCCGAGGGCGCTGGCCATGAGCTGGTGGCCCAGGCAGATGCCGAACACGGGGACGTTGCCCAGCAGCCCGCGGACGGCGTCGATGGCGTAGCTGACCGCGGCCGGGTCGCCGGGGCCGTTGGACAGGAACACACCGTCGGGGTTGCGGGCCAGCACCGCGTCGGCCGGCGTCGACGCGGGGACGACCTCCACCACCGCCATCTGGGCGAGGAGGCGCAGGATGCTCGTCTTGATGCCGAAGTCGTAGGCCACCACGCGCCGCGCATTGTCGAGTCCGACGGGCAGGGCGTCGAGGAGATAGGCGCGGTCGATGCTCACCTCGGCCACCAGGTCGAGCCCGTCGGTGCCGGGCTCGGCCGCCGCCGCCGCCTTCAGGGCCGTCTCCTCGGCCGTGCCGAACGCCGCCGGCATCGAACCCGCCGTGCGGATGTGCCGGGTGAGACGGCGGGTGTCGATCCCGGTGATGGCCGGCACCCGGTGGCGGGCCAGCCAGCCGTCGAGATCCTCGCTCGACCGCCAGTTCGACCGCCGCCGGGCCATGTCGCGCATGACGACGCCCCGGCACTGGGGCCGGCCGCTCTCGTCGTCGTCGGCCGTGACGCCGTAGTTGCCGATGTGGGGGCAGGTGAAGGCCACGATCTGACCGGCGTAGGAGGGGTCGGTGAGCACCTCCTGGTACCCGCCCATCACCGTGTTGAACACGACCTCCCCGGTGGCCACGCCGTCGGGCGGCTGCCACCCGGCGGCCTCCCCCTCGAAGACGGTCCCGTCGGCCAGCACCAACAGCGCCGCGTTGCGGTCCCCACCGTTCTGGTCAGGTTTCGCGGGGCCAGGACCCTCCGAACCCTGATCGGAACGGGTGGGGTGGGTCTCGCTCACCGTTGGGCCTCGCCGTCGACGACGACGAGCTCGCCGGCCAGCAGGGTGTGGCGCACTCGACCGGTGAGCTTGCGGCCGGCGTACGGCGTGTTGCGGCTGCGGCTGGCCAGGCGGGCGGGGTCGACCTCCCACGTGGCGGCCGGGTCGATCACGCAGAGGTTGGCCGGGCGCCCCTCGGCCACCGGTCCCCCATGTGTGCCGTCGAGGCGGGCGATGCGGGCCGGCTGCCACGACAGCAGGCCGAGCAGCGCCGGCAACGGCAGGTCCAGCTCGGTCATGGCCAGGGCCAGGGCCGGCTCCAGACCGAGCATGCCGGGCGGAGCCTGGTCGAAGGGAAGCTCCTTGTCCTCGGGCGGGTGGGGGGCATGGTCGGTGGCGATGGCGTCGAGGGCTCCGTCGGCCAGGGCGGCCTTCACCGCGTCGACGTCGGACCGGGGTCGCAGCGGGGGGTTCACCTTGAACACGGGATCGTAGGAGGCCACCGCCTCGTCGGTGAGGGTGAAGTGGGGGGGCGCAGCCTCGGCGGTGACGGCCGCGCCGGCGGCGCGCGCCGCCCGCACGGTGGTCAGG
>JBPCJV010000119.1:0-5524 GCA_051004925.1 Acidimicrobiales bacterium
GGTGGTCGACAAAGGCGAACGCATCGGCGAGTGCGGCCGCGGTCGCGACCGGATCGGAGTCCTCGAGCAGGGAGACCGGCACCCAGCGCAGCACGGCACGGGCGAAAGCCTGTGCGACCGGGGAGCGCTCGCCGAGCGATCCCAGTTGCTCGATGATCGCTGCGGGTGCACGGGCCGGCACAGGACTGCCCGCCGACGGCTCGACCAACCCTCGGTCGCTCATGTCGGCCACCGTTCCCCTTGCTCGGTCACGCCGACTCTACCCGTGCGCGGGCGCGTATCGGGGGCGCGATCCGGCCCGATCGGCCCGGCGAGATCAGTCGCCGGGGAGGATCGGCTTGACGTCGACGATGGGTGTGCCGTCGACGGCCTCCAGGTCGGCGACCCGGAGCCGGGTGCCGTCGATGGCGAGTATCTGCACGCGGTGGAGTCCGATGGGGTTCGGCCGGTCGGCGGAACGGGTGCTGAATACGCCGGTCTCGGGGTTCGCCGGGTCGTCGCGCGGATGGACGACGAGCACGTCGCGGCGAGCCCGGTCGAGCCACGTCAACACGATTAGCTCGGCGCCGACGCGAAGATCGCGCAGGCCTTCGCGGACGCCGGGGTCGAATCGGAGCCAGGCGTCAGGAGCCCCTTCGCGGCCTTGCTTCGGGGCGGTGGCGGGATCCACCAGGGGCGACTCGACCCTTCCGATCGGCTGGATTTCGTAGCGCGGGTCAGACACCGGCCGCACCATCCGTTCTCGAACTATTGGCGAATGACCTAGACCGGATTCGCATCTAGAGAGCTGTATCGTGCGGACCCCGCTGGGCCAACGGAGCGTTGACACAAACACCCTGTGGCCCGCCCTCGGGCTAGCGCAGTAAACTGAGATCGCAGAGGCGCAGGCCGAGGGCGGTATCGCCTCCTCCCGTCGCACCAGGAAAGCCCAGCACATTGCCCCTCCTTCCCCAGAGCGCCGGCCGCGAGGTACGGCCGGAGTCGCGGGCGGCCGACCCGAACACCCTCAGCCCACCGCACGGGCGCGGATCGAAGACCTCCCGCCAGCACGGCGGCCCGAAGCACAACCTGCCTCACCCCGTCAGCGCGTTCGTCGGCCGTCGGGCCGAGGTCGCCCTCGTCGGTGACCTCCTCGGTCAGTTCCGGTTGCTCACCCTCACCGGACCGGGCGGCATGGGCAAGACCAGGCTGGCTCTCGAGGTCGCCTCCGGGGCCGTCGCCCGCTACCCGGACGGGGCGTGGTTGGTCGAGCTCGGAGACCTCACCGACCCCTCCCGCCTCTGCGAGGCGGTGGCCGACGCCCTTCCCGGGCGTGACCACCGGGTGCAGCCCCGATCGGCCGACGACTTGGCTCACCAGATCGGCACCCGACGCCTCCTGCTCGTTCTCGACAACTGTGAGCACCTGGTCGACCCCTGCGCCCGCCTGGTGCAGCACCTCATGCAGGAGTGCCCGGCCCTCGACGTCCTGGCGACCAGCCGCGAAGCGCTGGGGATCGTCGGCGAGCACAAGTGGACCGTGGGCCCCCTCGCCCTCCCCGGCCCCGACGGCGTGACGGCCGCCTCGCTGGCCACCGTCGAAGCCGGCGAGCTCTTCCTCCAGCGGGCGACGGAGACCAGCCCGCAGTTCCGCCTCACCGATGCGACTGCGTGCACCGTGGCCCAGATCTGCCGACGACTCGACGGCATGCCCCTTGCCATCGAGCTGGCGGCTACCCGCATCGCCAGCCTGTCGCCGGCCGACATCCTCGATCGCCTCGACGACCGGTTCCGCCTCCTCAACGCCGGCAGCCCCACCGCAGCCCTCCGCCACCAGACGCTGCTGGCCACGCTCGAGTGGAGCTATCACCTGCTCGCGCCGGTCGAGGCCGCCCTCCTGCGACGCGTCTCGGTCTTCGCCGGCTGGACCCTGGCCGCGGCAGAGGATGTCTGCGCCGCAGCTCCCATCGAGCGGGTCGAGGTGGTCGACCATCTCGCCGCCCTCGTGAGCAAGTCGCTGGTCGTGGTGGAGCCACAGGACGAGGGCGTTCGCTACCACCTCCTGGAGACGATCCGGGTGTGGGCCGACACCTTGCTCGAGGCCGCATCCGAGGTCGGTGCGGTGCGCCGGGCCCACGCCATGTGGTGCGTCGCCCTGGCCGAGCAGGCCGACGAGGAGTCCGGCGGTCGGCACCCGAAGCCCTGGCTCGACCGCCTCGACGTCGAGCACGACAACCTGCGGGCCGCTCTGGAGTGGGCGCGGGCGGAGGGCGAGGTGGAGATCGGCCTCCGGCTCACCACCGCGCTGGCCGGGTTCTGGCGGCTCCGCGGCCATGTCCGCGAGGGGCAGCGCTGGCTGGAGTGGGCCGTCGACATGAGTGGAGAGGCGCCGGCGCCCCTGCGGGCCCGGGCGCTTCGGGCGGCGGGTCTCCTACGGGGCCTGCTCGGCGACGTTGCGTCCGCCCTCCCGCTCCTGGAGCAGAGCTCCGCCCTCTACGCCGAGGCCGGCGACGAGGAGGCCAGCCTCTGTACCTGCAATCCGACGTTCCTGATGTTCCGCAGCCCGCGCAGCGCCCTCCCGTTGCTTCGGGAGAGAGAGGCGTTCTGCCGGCGGAAGGGCGACACCAACGGTCTGGCCCACCTCCTCCACTCGCTCGGACACGTCCATTTCGTCCTGGGTGAGGCCGACGCTGCCCGTCGTGACTTCGAGGAGTGCGTCCAGCTCGGGCGGGGGGCGGCCGACGGCGAGGCCCTGCGCAACGGGCTCGTGGGACTGGCCCGGGTCGACCTGCTCGTCGGCGACCTCATCGCCGCCGAGGGATGGGCGGCCGAGGCTCGGGGTCTGGCCGACGACGTGGCTGATGCCGAAGACTCGGCCACGGCCCTTTGGCTGCTCGGCGACGTAGCCCGGGCGCGGGGTCGCGCCGACCGGGCCCACAGCCTGCTATCCGAGTCGCTGAGGCTGGCCCGGGAGGGGGGATGGCCCCTCTGCACCGCCCGCGCCCTCTACTACCTCGCCGTGTTGGCCGAGGCGACGGGAGACGACGAGGCGGGGGGCCTGTTCGAGAAGTCCCTCTCCATGGCCCGGGCGGGGGAGGTCCCGGTCTTCCACGAGGTCCGTTGCCTCGTCGGCCTGGGGTCGGCCGCGGCGGCGGACGGCGATCTGAGCACCGCCGCCGGGCATTTCCTGGAGGCGCTGGAGATGGCCCAGGGCATCGGCGACCTGGTGGCGTCGGCCGACGCTCTCCACCGGCTGAGCCTGGTCACCAGGATCCAGGGCAAGGACGACGAAGCCCTCATGCTCGATCATCGGGCCCTCGAGCTGTACGCCCGGGCCGGCGCCCTACCGGCGATGGCCTCGTCGCTCGAGTCCCTCGCCGGCCTGGCCGCCGGCGCCCGGTCGGCGATGGCGGCCCGCCTGCTCGGTGCGGCCCAGGCCCTGCGCGACCCGCAGGGCTGGGCTCGCCCGCAGGCGGAGCAGGCCGGCTACGAGGTCGACCTGGCGCGGGTGCGGGCGGCTCTCGGCGAGGAGGAGTTCGCCGCCGCGTTTGCCGAAGGAGAGGCGTTGTCGGCCGAGGAGGCGGTGGCCTACGCCGTGCGCGGCCGGCGTTCCCGCGACCGTCCCAGCAGCGGATGGGACAGCCTCACCCCGGCGGAGATCGAAGTCGTGCGCCTGGTCAGCCAGGGGCTCAGCAACCGCGAGGTCGGTGGCCGCCTCTTCATCTCACCGCGCACGGTCGGCCACCATCTCACCCATGTCTTCGACAAGCTGGGGATCCGCTCGCGGGGCGCGCTGACCAAGGACCTGGCGGGTCGGGAGCTCTGACGCCACCCGGAGATCCGGCGGTCAGGCTGCCGGGCGGTCGTAGCGCAGCGTCAGGAGCTCGGCGTAGGTGGTGAAGTTGACCGACGTCGCGCATTCCACGCGGACCTTGAAGACACCGCCGGCCACGTACTCCCCGGCCGCGTCGGGCGGGCCGGTGGCCACGGTCGCCTCCGCGGGCCCGACCGACCCCGAGTAGGTCTGCACCCAGATGCCCGACGCCTTCCGCAGGGAGAGCTTCTGGTTACAGGAGACCGAGTTCTTGCCCGTGTAGGTCACGGTGAGGGCGCTGATGTCGGCGGGCACGTTGGCGAACGTGGCCACCCAGGTCGTGCGACGGGTGCCGCTGGTGGTCGAGGCGAGCGTGTAGAAGCGGTCGTCGTCGGCGCCGAGCGTCCTCGGGTCTCCGGCCGGCGAGACCGACCTCGGGGCGATCGTCGTGCTCAGCGCGGTGGGAGCGGCGGACGAACCCGCCGACCAGTCGAGCTGGAAGTTCCCCGGGCCGCTGTAGGAGCGGACCCGCAGCCGGTAGTCGCCGGCCGCCGCCGGCAGCACGGAGACCGTCTCCTGCCGGCTGGTGGTCTCGGCCCGGGCCACCTCTCTTCCCGAGGGGTCGTAGAGGTACAGGTCGAAATCCGGCGTGGTGGCCCGGGCGGCCTTGACGCCCGTGTGCACGAGCATGGCCGTGACCGGGAAGCCGGTGTCGGCTGCGTTGATCTGGTACTGCACCTCCGCTCCGGTGGCTGCGAGGCTCCCTTGACGGAAGGCGTGGACGGGACGAGCGGTTGGGTCGCCGGCCCCCGTGATCGCCCGGAAGGCGTCGAGGCGGCCGGACCCGAACTCGATGTCGTCGCCCGCCGTCCCCCAGTCGGCCGCCGCGCTCTGGATCCTCGGTTTCAGGTCGGCGGCGGCAACGCCGCTGTCGAGCATGAGCGCACCGACCGCGGCCACGAAGGGCGTGGCCATGCTCGTGCCGCTCATCGTCTTGTAGCTGCTGGTCGAGAAGGCGTCGGCCGAGACGATCCCGACCCCCGGTGCGGCCACGTCGGGCTTGAGAGCCGTCCCCGTCGCGCCCGGCCGGCCCCGGCTCGAGAAGTCGGCCAGGTTGTAGCCCCGGTGGGCGAGGTCGGCCATCGCCGCGACAGTGAGGGCCCCGCCGGCGGCGCCGGGGGAGCCGATCGTGCACGACCCCGGCCCTGCGTTCCCCGCCGCCACCGCCACGAGGATGCCCTGGGCGGCGGCGTTGTCGACGGCGCGCGACGTGGCGTCGGAGCCGTCGGAGCAGCCCGACGTGCCCAATGAGAGGTTGATCACGCGGGCGCCCTGGGTCACGGCCCACTCGATGGCGGCCGTCGTGTTCGACATCGACCCGCTGCCCTGGGCGTCGAGCACCTTGGCTGCGAGGAGCGTGGCGGCGGGCGCCGCCCCTGCATGGGCGGGATCGCCCGCGCCGCTGCCGGCGATGGTGGCGGCCACGTGGGTGCCGTGCCCGTGGTCGTCGTACGAGGTCGTGCGGCCACCGATGTAGTCGCGGAAGGCGACGACTTTCCCGGCCAGGTCACGGTGGGAGACGGCCACACCGGTGTCGATGACCGCAACCTTCACGCCACTCCCGTCGAGGCCGGGCACCGGGGGGGGGGAGGGAGGCGAGCGGGAGGAATGGCGAGCCGTCACTCATGGATCGGTTCACACCCGCAGAGTGGCGCGCCTTCGTCAGCGGCAG
>JBPCJV010000120.1:0-14966 GCA_051004925.1 Acidimicrobiales bacterium
GGGCCCAGGCGTTCGTTGGCCATGGCCACCGCGGCGTGGGCCAGCGACACGATGCCCCGGCCGATGGCCGTCTCCGTGCGGGCCCGCTTGCCCACCTCGAGGGCGTGGCGGAACAGGGCCGACAGACGCGGCCCGGCCGTGCCCTCGGCGCGCGCCCGGTCCCAGGCGTCGCGCACCTGGCCGAGGATCTGGCTCTCGCCCAGCACCAGTGAGTCCAGCCCGGCGGCCACGCAGAACAGGTGGGCGGCGGCGGTCTCGTCGGTGTAGCTGTAGAGGTGGTCGCTGAACTCCTCGGGCGCCAGGAACGCCAGTTCCGACAGGAAGTTGCGCACGTCCTGCGCGGCACCGTGGTAGCGCTCGGCCACCACGTAGGCCTCGACCCGGTGGCAGGTGGACAGCAGGACGGCCTCGCTGACGAACTCGCGGCTCATCAGGTCGCCGAGCGCCTTGGGCAGGCGCTGTTCGCCCACGGCCATGCGCTCGAGAAGATCGAGCGGGACCGAGCGGTGGCTCAGTCCGACGACGACGACAGACACGTGTCCAATTGCTTTCTCGCGGAGTCCAGGTCACCTGTGCGGATAAGGGCGAGCATGTCCGAGTCCAGCGCCTTCTGCCAGTCGAGGTCCGCCGGGCTCCGTCCTTCGGCCTTGACCGCGGCCCGGTGGTCGGCCACCAGGTCGAGCATGACCCCGTACTCGGGACCGATCTCGGCCTCCAGCCGCGCGCGCAACCAACGGGCCACGGCCGGGCTGCGGCCGCCCGTGGACACCGTGACGACCAGCGTCCCCCGCCGCACGATCGAGGGAAGGGTGAACGAGCAGTGCTCGGGATCGTCGGCGCCGCACACCCAGATGCCCGCGGCCTCGCAGTCGAGGTAGACGGCCCTGTTCACCTCGGACGAATCGGTGGCCGAGATCACCAGCCAGTGGCCCTCGACGTCACCCTGCCGGTAGGGGCGCTCCTCGATGCTCACCTGGGGCCAGCCCCGGATCTCGTCGTCGACGACCGGAGACACCACCTGGACCACCGCGTCGCAGGCCAGCAGACCCTCCACCTTGCGGGCGGCCACCGTTCCCCCGCCGACGACCAGGCACGAGCGCCCGGCCAGCAGGAGGTTCACCGGGTAGGCGGCGTCGAGCACGGCCATCAGACGCCGACGGCCGGGGGGTCGTCGGAGGTAGAAGCGAGTACCTCGGCCGCTCCCGGGTCATCGTCGGGCGAGCCGGGCGACGCGCCGTCGGAGTCGTCGGAGGCGGAGGCGACGCCCCGGCGCTGCTGGTGGTACGACAGGATCTGCAACTCGATGGAGAGGTCGACCTTTCGCACGGACACGCCCGGCGGCACGGTGACGATGGCCGGGGCGAAGTTCAGGATCGACGACACGCCGGCGGCCACCAACCGGTCGGCCACGTCCTGTGCGGCGGTGGCCGGCGTGGCGACGATGCCGATGGCGACGCCCTCTGCGGCGGCGATGCCGGGGAGGTCGTCGAGGTGGCGGACGACCAGGCCCTCGAGTTGCTCGCCCACCTTGGACTCGTCGGCATCGACCAGCGCGGCCACGCGAAAGCCCCGGGCCGCGAACCCCTTGTAGTTTGCGAGGGCGTGTCCGAGGTTGCCAATGCCCACGATCACCACCGGCCAGTCCTGGGTGAGCCCGAGGATCCGGGAGACCTGCACGATCAGGTTATCGACCTCGTAGCCCACGCCGCGGGTGCCGTAGGACCCCAGGTACGACAGGTCCTTGCGCACCTTGGCCGCGTTGACACCGGCCATCTCGGCCAGTCGTTCCGACGACGCCGTCACCGTCTTGGTCTCGGCCATCTCGACCAGGCACCGGAGGTAGACAGGAAGCCGGGCGACGGTCGCGTCGGGGATGTTCCTCGGCGTTCCGATACCGTTCCTCGGCGCCTCGGCACCCCTGCCCTCGCCCGGGTCCGCGTCTGCGGGGAACCGCCCCTCGGCGGGGGTCTGGTCGGACATGGTGCATCCAGTGTACGCCCCCTCGTGCGTCAATTCACAAGGTCGGGCCCGGTGACGCCCTCCCACCCGAACCTGTCGACGACGGGGAGGTGGTCGGCGCGACAAGTTCGTGGGGGCGGGGTGTGCCGGCGGTGCCGCCATCACCGCGCCGGTAAAATCCGACGTCGTGTCCACCGAGTCGGCGCTGGCCGCCGCCGCCGCCCTGGTGGCCCTCGCCATGGCCATGTCGACCTACGAGCGGTGGCTCACCGGCCGCCGGCGCCATGAGCTGGCGTGGAGCGTGTCGCTGGCCATGTTCTTCGTGGGCGCGTCGGCGCTGTGGTTCGGCGCGGCCAACGGGTGGACCGACCTCACGTTCCGGCTCTTCTACCTGTTCGGCGCCATCCTGAACGTGCCCTTCCTCGCCCTCGGGACCGCCTACCTCCTAGGTGGCCAGCAGCGCGGCGACCGGTGGGCCGCCATCGTCGCGCTGGGCTCCGCCTTCGCCGCCGGAGTGGTGCTCGTGGCCCCGCTGCAGGCGGCCGTGCCCAGCGAGCGCCTCCCGCAGGGCTCCGACGTCTTCGGCGCTCTCCCGCGCGTGCTGGCCGCGGTTGCGTCCGGCGCCGGCGCGACGGTCGTGCTGGGAGGTGCGGTGTGGAGCGCCTGGCGCTTCTGGCGGCGGCGGGGTGGGGCGTCGCCCGTTCCGGCCGCCCGTCTCGCCGGGGCGAACCTGCTCATCGCCGCCGGCACCCTCGTGCTCGGCGCCGGCGGTCTGTTCAACTCGGTGCTCGACGAGATGCAGGCGTTCGCGGTGACCCTGCTCGTCGGGATCGCCCTCCTGTTCACCGGCTTCCTCGTGGCCACCACGGCGAGCTCCCGACCCCGGCCCGCGGTGTCGCCGGCTCCCGAGACGGCGGGCCCGGCCGACGAGGACGCTGTTGTCGGTCCGGTCGATGCAAAGTACAGTTAGCGCCGCCACGCGCGAGGTTCCCAGCCTGCAGCCACAGGTCCGCCGCTTGTCCGACGGGAGCCCGGCCCACCCACGAGGGACTGCCTTGTTCGTCAACATCCTGCCAGGGCTGGAACCCGCCGAGCGGTGAGGAGGTATCCGGCACTCGGGGTCATAGGGCTACTCGTCCTGGCCGGTTGCTCGGGCTCGTCGTCGTCGGCGCCGGAGGACGCCCCCGGCCAGTCCGTCGCGGTGACCTCCACCAACTCCCAATGCATCCTGGCGACCAACAAGCTGCCGGTAGGCACGCACACCTTCGAGGTCCGCAACACCGGAGACCGCCCCACCGAGGTGTACATCTACGCCCCCAGCGACAAGGTCATCTCCGACAAGAAGGACATCGCGCCCGACTCCACCGCCAAGTTCACCGCCAAGCTGGCGCGGGGCTACTACCAGGTGGCATGCAAGCCGGGACAGCAGGGAAACGGGATCCGTGAGGCAATCACCGTCGGCTAGCAGTCGCCGACGACCCATGTTAGGGAGTCCTCTGGTCGAGCCGAGAACTGCGTGAAACCCTGAGGAAGGGGTTGCCATCGGCATCTATTAGGGCTACCTTACAAAATGTGCAAGGGACGGTTCACCACGTAGCTCCCCCGCCGCTCGGGATGCGCCGGGTGAGCTGGGTCCGCATTGAGGTCTCGCCCGGCGGCGTCACGTGCGACGTGGTGGGCGTGGGGCATCGCTTTCCCGCCACCCGCCGGGTGTCGCTGACCACGGCCGGGGCCCTGGCCGCCGATGGCGTCCCGACCGTGGTCAGGTCATCGAGCGGCGTCCGGCACCATCCGGTCGGCGGCTGAGCAGCCTGCCGTGTACATCTGCCACTGCCGAGCCGTGACCGATGGGCGGGTTCGGGCCGCAGTCGACGGTGGCGCCCGCAGCCCTGCCGAGGTGGCCCGGTGCTGTGGGGCGGGCACCGGCTGCGGAGGCTGCCTTCCGGCCCTGCGGGCCCTGCTGGCCGAGATGGGGCTGGCCGAGATGGGGCTGGCCGAGATGGGCCTCATCGCCGAGCTCGACCTGGCGATGGCCGACGAGCACGCCGCCTAATCGACCTCTTCGCGTTCTCGGGCCATCCGGCGACCGCCGGCCGGTTGGTGGAGGCCGGGGTCACAGGGGTCGTGATCGACTGGGAGCGGCGGGGCAAGCGCCGGCGACAGGCCGGCGCCGACACCCAGATCGGCGTCGATGCCCCCGACGACCTGGCCCGCGTGCGGTCGGCGACCCCGGGACGGATCCTGTGCCGGGTCAACGGGTGGGGGCCGCGGACGCCCGCCGAGATCGAGACGGCCGTGCACCTCGGCGCCGACGAGGTACTGCTGCCCATGGTCCGGCGACCGGAGGAGGTGGACGCCGCCATCGCCGCGGTGGCGGGGCGGTGCCGGCTCGGCATCCTGGTCGAGACGGATGACGCGGTGCGGCGGGTCGAGGGGTTGGTGCGGCGGCCGCTGTCGCGCGTGTACGTCGGCCTCAACGACCTGATGATCGACCGGCAGGGGAGTTCTCTCTTCGCCCCGCTCGTCGACGGCACGGTCGACCACGTCGCCCGGGCGGTGGCCGCCGCCCGCATCCCGTTCGGGGTCGCCGGTCTCACCGTGCCGGAGGGCGGGCGGCCGGTGCCGTGCCGCCTCCTGATCGCCGCCCTCGCCCGCCTCGACGCCTCGTTCACCTTCCTCCGCCGGTCGTTCCACGCCGACGTGGCCAGCCGCGAGGTGACCGTCGAAGTGCCGCGCATCCTGAGTGCGGTTGCCGCGGCCCGGGGCCGCAGCACCACGCAGGTGGACTCGGACCACCGCCGGCTCCGGGCGCTGGTCGGGACGGAGGCCGAGGAGGAAGCGGTGTGAAGGCCCTCGTCACCGGTGTGGGCGGGTTCGTCGGCGCCCACCTGGCCGCCCGGTTGGTGGGCGACGGATGGGACGTGGCCGGCACCGTTCGTCCCGGCGGGTCGCAGGCCCGGCTCGTCGACCTCGGGCTCCGGGACGCAATCGACGTGTTCGAGGCCGACCTTGGGGACCCCCGGGCCACCGCGGCCGCCGGGCGAGCCGCCCGGGTCGACGTCGCCTTCCTCCTCGCCGCCGCCCGCGCCGAAGCAACCCCGGCCGAGCGGGGCGCAACGACGGCGGTCAACAGTGCCGGCGCGGTGTGGCTGGTCGACGCCTTGGGTGACCAGTGCCACGCGGTGGTGCGCCTGGGTTCGTCCACCGAGTACGCCCAGATGGACGGTCCGATCGACGAGACCGCTCCCGTCGCACCGCAGTCGTTCTTCGGCGCCACCAAGGCGGCCGGCTCGCTGCTCCTCGTCGCCGCCGCCGCCCGGCGCGGCGTGCGGTCGGCCGTCCTGCGGGCGTTCCAGGTGTACGGCCCGCTCGACCACGCCGAACGGCTGGTGCCCACCGCCCTCCGGGCGGCGCACGCCGGCACCACCCTCCCCCTCACCGAGCCGGGAAGGTGTCGTGACTGGGTCTACGTCGACGACGTCGTGGAGTGCTGCGTGCGTGCCGCCCTGGCCGACGACCTTTCGTCGGGCCAGGTCCTCAACGTGGGCACGGGCCGGCAGACCACCAACGAGGGCCTGGTGGCCGAGATCGTGCGGGTGACGGGCCGGTCGGTCGACGTCACCGTCGGGGCGCACGGCGGACGGCAATGGGATGCCCCGTCGTGGGTGAGCGACCCGTCGCGGCCCCCCGACCTTCTCGGATGGGAGGCCAAGGTCGACCTGGCCGGCGGCCTGGCCCGGTGCTGGGAAGCCAGGGTTTAGGGGAGCACCGCCCGTGAGCGCCGCCATCCGGTCGGTTTCGGTGATCACGCCCGTGTACCGCAACGAGGACATGCTGGTGGCCCTCGCCGGGCGGGTCGCCGCCGCGCTGGCCGACCGGCCCTGGCGCCTCCGGTTCGTCGTCGACGCGTCGCCCGACGCCAGCCTGGCCGTCGCCCTCCGGTTGGCCGCAACCGACACGCGCGTCGGCGTGACCGTCCTGCCCGCCAACGTCGGCCCGCACCGGGCCCTCGCGGCCGGCCTCGCGGTGGAGGAGGGGGCGACCACGTGGGTGTGTCTCGACGCCGACCTCCAGGACCCGCCGGAGGCGGTGCCTGAGCTGCTCGACCGCCTGGCCGAAGGGGACGTCGCTGCGGTGTTCGCCGGGCGCGTGGGCCGGTACGAGGGCCGGGGCCGGCAGGTGACCGGTCGCCTCCACCGCATGGCGCTCAGCCGCCTCTGCGACGTCCCGCCCGACGCCGGTGCCTACGTGGCCCTGGGGCCCGCGGCCCGTGACGCCGTGGTGCGCCTTGGCGCGCCGAGCATCGTGGCCGCCATCGGGACCACCGGCCTTCCCGTGGCCTCCGTGCCCGTCGCCCGTGCGTTGCGACCGTCGGGCCGGTCGGCCTGGCGGTCGTCGGCGCGCCTTCGTCAGTCCGTGGAGACGCTGGCGTGGGCTGCTCGTGAGCGGCTGGCCCGGGCGGACGCGGGGGCGCGGTCACCGCATGACCACCGGCGACTCGGCGCCACGGACCAGCAGCTGCGGCGCGCCGGTGCCGTCGGCGGGCACGGTCCAGATGTCGACGCCGGTGCTCGAGGGTTGGCCGTCGGGGATGCCGTACATGACGCGACCGTCGTCGAGCCACGCCACCTGGTCGTCGACGCTACGGGTCTCGGCCAGGGGCCGGTCGGCCAGGGTGGCGACGTCGAGCACGCGTAGTTCCCAGGTGGCGGGGTCGAACCCGTGCTCGACGCGGGACTTGTAGGCGATGAGACGCCCGTCGGGCGAGAGCGACGGGCATTCGGCGCCGTCGCGCAGGACCTCGGCCCGGCGGGTCGACAGCTGCCCGCGGATGAGGTGGTAGTTCGAACCCGTCCGCATCGTGGCGAAGAAGGTGTCGGAGTCGGTGGCGAAGGTGACGCCCCAGAAGTTCATGTCGATGGGATGGAAGTCGCGCCCTCCGCGCTTGATGGTGAAGCGCTCGAGGTCGGTGACGACCTCGCCCTGCTCGAGGTCGAGGAACACGGTCCGGGTGGAGGACGAGTCCACGTTGTAGGAGTCGCCGGTCACGAACGACGTCGCCGCCGCCACCCGCCCGTCGGGTGCCACCCGCACCCGGCTGGGGAGGCCCTCCAGGGAGATCTCGTGCCCCGGCCGGAAGTCGACCGGGTCGAAGACGACGGCAGTCCGGCGGCCCTCGTTGCGGTCGTTGAGCATGCAGACGCCGCGTCCGCCGGCGACGTCGACACGGTCGCAGCGCAACTCGGTGCCCTGGCTGCTTCCGGGCCGGTCGAGCACGACCGACGTCAGGCGGCCGAAGCCGGCGCCTTCCTCCGTGCCCACGACCAGCAGCCGGCTCCCGGCACTGGTGCCGAGATCGGCGAGGGCGGGTCCGCCGGCTTCGGGTAAAGGGGGGCCGGCGGCGGTCGACGTCGCCACCCGCCGAGGAACATGGAGACCGCGACGTCGCGGCCCCGCCAGTCCCAGACGGCACCGAAACCGAGGGCGGCCACGCCGCGGCCGGCGGCCACCGCCACCGCCAGCACGGCAAGAAGATGAAGGCGTCGGTGATCGTCATCAGGCTCACCGCCGCCGCGGCCACGACGACGATGCGGAAGTCGCGCCGTCTGAGCAGGCCCCGGGCGACGGCCAGCGGCGACGGTCCCGTCGCCCCTGCGGCCGCCGGTGTGTGGTTGCGGACGAACAGGACCAGGAGGGCCAGGCCGGCGAAGGCGGCGCAGAACGAGGCCACGAAGACGGCGTCGTAGGAGCCGGGGGCGATGGCCAGGAGCCAGAAGGCGACGACCGGCCCGATCAGGGCGCCGACGGTGTCGAGGGCCCGGTGCAGACCAAAGGCCTCGGCCGTCCGCTCGGGAGCGGCGCTCAGCGAGATGAGAGTGTCTCGGGGCGCCGTCCGGAGGCCCTTGCCGGCGCGGTTAGAGGGGGAGCACGACTCTGACCATCTCGGCGGCCACGTCGGTGACCAGGCTGGTGAGCCCGAGAAACACGACGTTGGCGCCCACCCGTCCGGGCCGTCAGACCCTGGCGACGTACAGCTGGCCGGCGAGGGTCGGGCCCAAGGCGATCGTGCTGTCCTCGAGCTCGATGGTGAGGGTGCCGTCGGGGGCCTTCGATCGCACCTCGCCCGCGGCGCCGGGGATGAAGCCGTGGCCGTCGAGGTAGACGAGGGCCTCGAGGTTGACCTCCACCTGCTCGGTGACCCGTTCCAGGCGGATGCGGTCACCGGGTTCGGACTCGGCCAGGGCCCACAGGTCGCGCTCGGGCCCACCGGCTCCTGGTATCGGGTTGCCGTGCGGGCAGGTCGCCGGATTGCCCAGGAGGACGACCAGGCGCTCCTCGACGTCGTCGGAGATCACGTGCTCCCAGCGGCAGGCCTCGACGTGGGTGCGGTGCCAGGGGAGGCCGATGATGTCGGTGAGCAGTCGCTCGGCCAGACGGTGCTTGCGCACCACGCTGATGGCCCGCTCCTGTCCCATGGGCGTCAGGCTGAGCACCCGGCCCTTGACCCGGATGTAGCCGTCGGCCCGCAGGCGGCGGACCATCTCCGAGACCGACGGGGCCGAATGGTCGAGGTGCTCGGCCAGCCGGGCCTGGATGACCTGCACGCCCTCCTCCTCGAGCTCCCAGATCGCCTCGAGGTATTCCTCAAGGGGAGGGTGGAAGCCGTCGGACACCACCGCATGGTACCGAAGCGGCGGCGCCGGCCGAGGCGCCCTAGCCAAGGACACTTCAGAATTCCGGTCGCCAGAGCAAGGGGCTGTCATGGGACACGCCGCACGGAGCCCACTGTCTAGTCTTAGGCCCATGAGGGACGTCGGATGAAGGGCCGCGACGAGGTGATCGAGCTTCTCAACGAGGTGCTCACCGCAGAGTTGACCGCCATCAACCAGTACTTCGTCGATTCCAAGATGTTCGCCAACTGGGGCTTTCGACGCCTGGCCTCAAGCTTCCACGACGAGTCGATCGACGAGATGAAGGATGCCGACAAGCTCATCGAACGCATCCTCTTTCTCGACGGCCTGCCCAACCTCCAGCGCCTCGGCGTCGTGCGGGTGGGCGAGACACCGGCCGAGAAGCTGCAGGCCGCAGGCGACCTCGAACACGAAGCTATCGTCCGGCTCAACCGCGGGATCGCCTTGTGCGTCGACCTGGGGGACCACGGCAGCCGGGCCCTGCTGGAGGAGATCCTCGTCGGCGAGGAGGAGCACGCCGACTGGGTCGAGGCCCAGCTCGAGCTCATCCGCCAGGTCGGCGACGCCCAGTACCTGGCGCAGCAGATCCACGAGTAACTCCCTGTCCACAGTTGCGCCGGCCGTCGCCGATCCGACGGTTCCGGGGTCGGAGCCGGGGCCGGGGCCGGGGGACCACGGGAGCCGAGCCTGGGTGCTGGCGACGTGGTTGGTCCCCCCGCTCGTCCTGCTCCTGCTCGGCGGCTGGCTCGTCTCCCAGGAGTACTCGTTCTGGTACGACGAGCTGTACACCTCCGAGATGGTCCAAGTGCCCACCGGCGACCTCGTCGAGTCGGTGGTTCGGGGCGAGGGGACGATCCCATACCTGCAGGACGCGCCGCCGTCGTACAACGGTCCCTACTACCTGGCCGCCCGGCTCTGGTTGTCGGCGACGGGGCTGAGCCCCGACGAGACCGGCCTTCGCCTCCTCTCGCTGGTGGCGACCGCGGCGGCGATGGTCGCCTTCACGTGTGCCGTCAGCCGTCTCGCCGGCCGGCGGGTCGGCCTGGTTGCGGGTCTGGTGGCCGCCACCAACCCCTTCGTGGCGCAGTACTCCGCCGAGGCAAGAGGGTACGGGCTCGCACTGCTGGCCGTTGCCGTGGCCGCCGTCGGATTCGCCCGGTGGCTCGACGGTCGGCCCCGTGCACTGCTCGTGTTCGGCGTCGCCGGGGCCGCCGCCGGCCTGGCCCACTGGTTCGCGTTCCTGGTGGTCGTCGCCTTCGCCGTCGCGGGTGCCGTGCTCCGTCGTCCCCAGGCCTGGCCGCTGGTCGCGGTTACCGCTGCCGCCGGGCTGCCGGTGGTGGGCATCATCGGCATCGCCGTAGCCAACGGCGTGGGCGCCTCGGGCGCGGAGTGGATCGGCGGGGTGGGCGGTGCCGTGCCGCATCTCACGCTGAGCGCCTGGACGCGCGGCTCGACCCTCCTCGCCGTCGTCACCGTCCTTGCCGCCGGCGCCGGCCTCCTGGCCCCGGGCCCGAGCGGCCCTCTGAGCGGGGTGGTGGGCCCGGACCGCCGGAGTGCTCGGGTCGTGGCCGCCTGCTGGGTCGGCGTGCCCGTGGTCCTGGTGACGGCGGCGGAGGTCGTCCGTCCCGTGTTCGTCGCCCGCTACCTCCTTCCCGCCACGCTGGGCCTCGCGGTGCTCATGGCCCTGGGCATCACCCGGGCGCCGGGCAAAGCCGCCGCCCTCGCCGCCGTGGTGGTGCTGGGGACCTCGGCGTGGGCGACGGCCGGCGACGTCGACGGTGGGCCGAGAGAGGACGTGCGCGCCGCCGTCGCCGCCGTCGCCACCGCCCACCAGGCCGGCCAGCCGGTTGTGGCCGCCGCCCGTTGGGACGCCCTCGGCGTCGACCACTACACCCGCCGGGATCATCCGGGCCTCGTGGCCGATCTCGTGCTGCCGCCGGCCGCGCCGCCATCGGCGGCGACGATCTGGGTGGTCCGGCGGGACGCCACCGGCGTGAAGGGCGACCCGGACAAGCTCACCGCCCTCGACGCCGAGCTGGCGACGCGGGGCCTCCGGGTGGTGAGCGAGGAACTGTTCGAGGGACACTCCGCCGACGTGCTGGTCCAGCGCTGGGAGCTGCGGGGGCAGCCGCCGGAGGCGATGGCCCCATGAGCGAGGAGGGAACCCCCGATCACCGCGGTGTCGTGACGTGCACCGGCCTGCGCCGCACCTACGGGACCGAGCACGACCAGACCCAGGGCACCGGCGAGGTGGTCGCCCTCGACGGCGTCGACCTCGAGGTGCGGCGGGGGGAGTTCCTGGCCGTGCTGGGGGCCAGCGGCTGCGGCAAGACGACCCTGTTGCGACTCGTGGCCGGTTTCGAGCATCCCGACGAAGGCACGATCGTGCTGGGGGGCACGCCCGTGGCGGGCCCCGACGTCTTCGTACCGCCCGAACGCCGTCGGGTCGGGATCGTCGTGCAGGACCACGCCCTGTTCCCCCATCTCACCGTGGCCGGCAACGTCGGGTACGGGCTGCCCCGTCACTCCGCTCAGGGGGCCGCTCGGGCCCCTCGGGACGACGCCGACCGCGCCGGCCGGATCGACGAGGTTCTCGATCTCGTGGGCCTGGCCGACCTGCACGACCGCTACCCGTCGGACCTCTCGGGCGGCCAGCAGCAACGGGTGGCGATCGCCCGGGCGCTGGCCCCGAAGCCGAGGGTGCTGCTCCTCGACGAGCCCTTCGCCAACCTCGACGCCGCCCTGCGGGGCCGGCTCCGACTCGAGGTGCGCGACATCCTCAAGACGGCGCGGGCTACGGTCGTGCTCGTCACCCACGACCAGGAGGAGGCCCTGTCGCTGGCCGACCGGATCGCGGTGATGGACCGTGGGCGGGTGCTCCAGGTGGGAGAGCCCCAGGACGTGTACCGGCACCCGGTGAACCCGTTCGTCGCCCGGTTCGTGGGCGAGGCGAACCTGGTGGCCGCGGACAGCGACGGCACGGTGCTCCATAGCCCGATGGGCCCCCTGGCCGTTGCCGGGCCCGTGCCTGCCCCGGGCCCCGCGGTGGCTGCCGTACGGCCGGAAGTGGTCACCCTCAGTCCCGATCCCGCCGGGCCAGGCCGGGTGGTGACGGCGACATACTTCGGCCACGACCAGATCGTCGAGATCAGCCTTCCCGAGCTGACCCTGCGGGCCCGTACGGGGAGCCAGCGGCGGTTCACGGCCGGCGACCGGGTCCGCGTCGAGGTGAGCGCCAGGGTCGCCGCCTTCCCGAGGCCGCTGCCGGCCGGCCTGGAGGGGCTACCGCTTGGCATTGCCGCGCCCGACGCCCTATCATAGGGATACCTAACGAAAGATCAAAGGGTCCCCGAAACAGCGGGATCCCGAAAGGCCGAGGAGCCCCGCGTGACCAGATTCCGATCCTTGGTCCTCTGCACCGTGATCGCCGCAGTTGCCATTGCCGGCGCCGGCTGCTCCAAGGACTCGGACGCCCTCACCGTGTACTCGGGTCGCACCGCCGACCTGGTGGGCCCCCTGTTCGACCGGTTCGAACAACAGACGGGCGTCAAGGTGAAGGTTCGGTACGGCGACTCGGCCGAGGTCTCGGGGGCCATCCTCGAGGAAGGGGACAATCCCCGCGCCGACGTGCTACTCGTCCAGGACGCCGGGAACATCGGCCAGGTCGCCGACGCCGGGCGGCTCGTCCCGCTCGACCCCGCCGTGCTCGACCGGGTGCCGGAGCAGTTCCGGTCGCACGACGGGCTCTGGGACGGGGTCTCGGGCCGGGCCCGGGTCGTGGCCTACAACACCAAAGACGTGCCCGAGAGCGAGCTGCCGGCGACCATTGACGGGTTCACCGATCCCAAATGGAAGGGCCGGCTGGCGTGGGCGCCGACCAACGGCTCGTTCCAGGCGTTCGTCACCGCCTTCCGGGTGACCAAGGGCGATGCGGCCGCGAGGGCCTGGCTCGAGGGCGTCAAGGCCAACGATCCGAAGGTCTTTCCCAACAACAGCGCGATCGTCGAGGCCGTCGGTCGCGGCGAGGTCGACGCCGGGTTCGTGAACCACTACTACCTCTACCGCCTCCAGGCCGAAGGCAAGGCCGGTGACGCGGCCAACAAGTACTTCCCCGAGGGCGACCCCGGTTCCCTGGTGAACGTCTCGGCGGTCGGTGTGGTCAAGGGGTCCACCCACGACGCCGACGCCCGGCGGCTCGTCGAGTTCCTGCTCAGCGACGAGTCACAGCGCTACTTCGCCGAGAACACCTACGAGCTCCCGGTCGTGACAACCGTGCACGCGGGGCCCGAGCTGCCTCAGATCGTGACGCTGGCCCGGCCCGAGGTCGACCTCTCGAACCTCGACGACGCCAAGGGCACCGTGGACCTTCTCAGCAACCTCGGCATCCTCTAGTTGGGTTCGCCGGCCCCGGCGGCGGAGCCGCCCGAGAGGCAGTGACCGCGTGAGGAGAGCGGGCAGCCTCCGGTCGGCGCCGCTCACCGGACTGGCGGCGTTGGCGGTCGGCGCCGTGGCCGTCCTCCCGATCGTCTACCTCGTGGTCAGGGCGCGAGAGGTGGGCCTCGACGGGGCGACCGACATCGTGCTCACGGCCCGCACCTTCGGGCTCCTGGCGAACAGCCTCGGCCTGGCCGCGGCCGTCACCGCGACCGCCGTCCTCATCGGCGTGCCCGTCGCCATGCTGACGGCGCGGACCGACCTTCCCGGCCGGCGCATTCTCACCGTCCTCACCGCCCTGCCGCTGGCCGTGCCGTCCTACGTCGCCGCTCTGGCCGTGGTTGCCACCTTCGGTCCTCGGGGCGCGGTCGCCAGCTGGCTGGGCCCGTTGGGAGTCGAGGAGCTGCCCGAGCTGTACGGGTTCCCCGCGGCGTGGCTGGCCCTGTCGCTGTGCACGTATCCCTACGTCACGCTCACGGTCCGCGGCGCGCTGCGTCGCATGGACCCGGCGCTCGAGGAGGTGAGTCGCAGCCTCGGCGTGGGGCCGGCGAAGACCTTCTGGCGGGTGACCATGCCCCAGCTGCGCCCGGCCGTGGCCGCGGGCGCGCTGCTGACCGCCCTGTACACGCTGGCCGACTTCGGCGCCGTGTCGCTGCTGCGGTACGACACCTTCACCCGGGTGATCTACGTCCAGTACAAGGGGTCGCTCGACCGGTCGGGCGCGGCCGTCCTGGCCCTCGTTCTCGCCGCCGTCGCCCTGGTCGTGGTCGCCGGCGAGGCGTTCGTGCGGACGCAGACGCGTGTCACGTCGGCCCGGGTGGCGCGCCAGCCGCGTCTGCTCATCCTGGGGCGCTGGCGCCTCCCGGCCGCCGGCGCCCTGTGCCTCCTGGTCCTCGTCGCCCTGGTCGTGCCCGTCGCCACCCTCGTCACCTGGCTGGTCAACGGCGACACCGAGGGCCTCGACCTGCCGGGGACCCTCGCCGCCGCGTCCCACTCGGCCCAGGCCGCGGCCGGAGGGGCTCTTCTTGCGTGCGTGGCCGCCTGGCCGGTGGCCGTCCTCGTGGCCCGCCACCCCGGGCCGTGGGCCCGGTGGACCGAGCGGGCCAGCTACGCGGGGTTCGCCCTTCCCGGCCTAGTCGTGGCCCTGGCCCTCGTGTTCTTCGGAGCGCGCGTCGCCACACCGATGTACCAGACCGTCGGGATGCTGGTGTTCGCCTACCTTGTGCTGTTCCTCCCGCAGGGCGTGGGGGCACTGCGGTCGACCATCGCCCAGGTGAGCCCCCGGCTCGAGGACGCCAGCCGGTCCCTGGGGGCGGGCCCGGCCCAGACGGCCCGCAGGGTCCTGCTGCCGCTCGTGCGCCCCGGCGCGGTGGCGGCGTTCGCGCTGGTCTTCCTCACCGCCATGAAGGAACTGCCCGCCGCCCTCCTGTTGGGCCCCACGGGGTGGGACACCCTGGCGACGCGGGTCTGGGCGTCGACCAGCGAGGGCTTCTTCGCCCGGGCCGCGGCGCCGGCGCTGGTGCTGATCGCCGTGTCCGCCGTGCCGCTCGTGTACCTCGCCCTCCGCAACGAACGCTGACCCGGGAGGCAGTGACGGCTCGCTAAAGACCTTTCGCCGTCCCGCGACTTCTCTCCCTCACCAACCAGGCCCGAGCCTCGGCGAGCGCTCCGCCGTTGTCGGTCGACCCCACCCTGTCGGCGGTGGGCCGGGGATGAGTCCAGGCCACGGGCCCGCCGGCCCGGCGGCGCAGCCGCCATGAGGCAGTGCCGGGCCCGCCGGCCCGGGCGAGTAGGCGCACCTCAACCGAGACGGATGGTCGCCGCCGCGTCAGTCCTCGCCTTCGCCCTCCCACTCGCGGTCCTCCTTCTCCCAACGGTCGT
>JBPCJV010000121.1:0-2807 GCA_051004925.1 Acidimicrobiales bacterium
GGCGAGGCGAGGATGTCACCGAGGAGCACGAGCTGGCGGACCTTGTTGGGCACCTCCACGCCGATGGCCGAGCGCCCGGGGATGGGGGCCAGGATGCGCACGTCGGGCGACCCCATGACGTAGGCAATGTCGCGGTGCAGGTTGGTGACCCGGGCGACCTTGACCCCTGGGCCCAGGGCCAGCTCGAAGCGGGTGACGGTGGGCCCGACGGTCATCCCCACCAGGCGGGTGTCCACGCCGTGGGCGGCGAGGGCACTCTCGAGGGCCCGGCCCTCGGCCTCCACGAGGCGCTGGTCGACCTCGTGGGTGGCGCCGCGCTTCAGGTCGGCCATCGGCGGCAGCTTCCAGGCGTCGGGGACGGCCGCCGGACCGAGATCGATGGCCAGCTGCTCACCCTCGGGCTCGGCCTCGGTGGGCACGTGGACGAGCGTCGGGATCTCCGGCTCGGCCGCCGGCGGCTGCGGGTCGGCCTCGGCGGGGTCGGGAGTGCCGGCCGCCCCGGCCGACGACGTCAGGTCGGGCAGCGCGCCCGTGACCGACACCGGCGGCCGCGGGGTGGGGGCGTCGTCGGCATCGGTGGCCCCGCCTCCGTTCGACAGGGCCCGGACGCCCGTCGTCGCCATGACGCCGAGGGCGCGCAGCGCCCGTCCGGCGGCGGCACCAGCGTGGCGGATGTCGGTCTGGGCCACGATCAGGGTCCCCATCCCGGCGATGGCGACGAGCACCACGGCCGCGCCTTGGCGCGCGAGGAGGGCGGACAGCGGGGAGGCCACCACGCCGCCCAGCACGCCGCCGGCCGAGCGCAGGGTGGCGAGCGAGGCATCCATCGACGGGGAGCCCTGGACGAGGTGCACGAGGCCGGCGCCGGACACGGTGAGCAGGGCGGCACCGACGATCATGCGACCGAGGTTCTCGCGGGGTCTCCGCACGATCATCACGGCGCCGAGGGCGACGAGGGCGAGGGGGACCACAGGTCGGGCCTGTCCGACAGCGTCTGCGGCCACGGTGGCCAGCGCCCGCCCCGCCGGGCCGGCGAGGTCGCCGTAGATGCCGAAGGCGGCCAGCACGCCCACGGCGACGAGGGTCAGGCCGACGATGTCGTGGCCGTGCCCACCCAGGAAGTCAGGCCCGCCGAGGACGCCGTCGGCTCCGAACAGCCTGCGACGCGCCCGTCTCGGCGCGGCCCGGCGGGAGGGCGGACGGGCGGCCGCGGGGCGTGACCGGCGCTTGGCCGGGACGGCCTTGCCCGCGGCAGTTCGCGCCTGGGTCCTGGGCGCCTTGGGCGCCTTGGGCGCCTTGGATGCGGGTCGGGCCTTGCCCGACGTGGGTTTCTTGGCGCCGGCGGTCGTAGCCACAGTAAGCACAACCGTAACAGGAGCAACACTGGTCACAAGGGGACGCTGTGCTTCCCGCTCAGCGGGCCGCTCGGGCCGCAGGCTTCCCGCTCAGCGGGCCGCTCGGGCCGCAGGGCCTGCCCGGACCCCGGCATCCCCCCTCCGGGAGCCGCCAGGCGCGAGCCTGGGGCTACCGACGTCCCCGGAGGGCTCGATGTTGAACGCGGTCATCGAGATTGCCATCGGCCTCATCGTGCTGTACTCCCTGCTCAGCCTGATGTGCACTAAGGTGAACGAGTTGGTGGCCACCGCCCTGTCGCTGCGGGCCCGGAACCTGCGCAAGGCCATCCGTCACCTCGTGGGTGACACCTATGCCGCCAAGATCTACGAGCACCCGTTCATCACCAGCCTGTACCTCGGTGACGGCAAGGCCAAGGGCGTCAAGCGCCTCTTCCAGCGGCTCCAGAAGCCGGGCCCGTCGTACCTGCCGCCCGAGAAGTTCGTCATCGCCCTGCTCGACAGGACCTGCCCCACCGCCGTCAGCGCGGATCCCCCGCTGCCGCCCGACCCGGGCGACCGCCTCCTTTTCGCCCTCGCCGCCCAGGCATCGGACACCGACCCGCCCGACCCTGGCACCGCGCCCGGCACCGCGCCCGCGCCCGCCACGCCCGCCCCGGTCGGCGCCGCCATCAGCGCCGAGATCCAGGGGATCAGCGACCCGAAGCTGAAGCACTCCCTGGAGATCCTGTGGCGGGCGGCCAGCGAGAACGTGGTGACGTTCCGGGCCGGGGTGGAGGAGTGGTTCAACGACACCATGGACCGCGCCTCGGGCTGGTACAAGCGCATGGCCCAGACCATGGCCCTGGCCCTCGGGCTCCTCATCGCCGTCGCCCTGAACGTCGACACCGTGAACGTCTCCCAGCGCCTGTGGACCGACGGTCCGCTGCGCTCGGCCGTGCTCGAGCAGGTAAAGAAGCTGCCGCCGCCCACGACCACGACCACCGTCGCCGGAGCACCGGGTCCAGGGGCACCACCGACCACCACCGCCGACCTGGGCGACCAGGTGAGCAGCATCCAGTCGGACCTGAGCCAGATCAACGGGCTTCAGCTACCCGTGGGTTGGGGGTCGGGCCAGCGGCCCGACAACTACTTCGTAGCCGCCCTCGGGTGGCTGCTGACCGCCCTCGCCCTGTCGCTGGGGGCGCCGTTCTGGTTCGACCTGCTGAACAAGGTCACCTCTTTGCGCGGCGGCGGCACCAAGGAGACCACCCCGACTCAGGCCGCCAAGGCGGGCGGGCCGGCGAAGTAGCAGGTCTGACGGACAAGGCCGGTCCGCGGCACGACCCCGCGCCTCCAAGACGACGGTGGTCAACTCTGGCCCGGTGGTCCGGTGGCCGCGGCGGCGGATTGCCGTTGCCGAGCCTTGGCACGCCGTGGATGTCGGGGGTCGGTAGGCGGGACGAAGGCCCGTTT
>JBPCJV010000122.1:0-4435 GCA_051004925.1 Acidimicrobiales bacterium
GCCCCGCCCTGGCGCCGCAGGACCGACTCCCACAACCGTTCGGGCTGGGCGCTGACCGCGTCGCCGGGGACGGCGTCCACCACGAACCACGCATTGGCGTCGACTTCGCCCTCCCGCTGTTCGGGGCCCCATCCGTCGTGGCCGGCGAAGACCCGGAGGTCGATGACCGCGGCGGCCACGTCGTCGGGTGACCCGTCGAGATCGACGGTGCCGAGGCCGTGAAACAGCGGATGGCGGTCCTCGCCGCCCGCCTCCGACGCCGACCGGCCCAGGCAGATGGCACCGGTCGGCGAGACCGGGCCACCGAGGAACACCACTGAGGGCTCGGCCGCCAGCAGCCCCCACCCCGGCAGGGCTGCGCCCACGGCGATGTCCGACGGGCGGTTCAGCACGACCCCGAGGGCGCCCTCGTCGTTGTGCTCGAGGATCAGCACGACGGTGCGTACGAAGTTGGGGTCGAGGAGCGACGGGGCGGCCACGAGGAGACGGGCCCGAAACGACGGGCTCACGTCCCCGCCAGGCAGGCGACGACCGGAGCTATGTCGTCGAGAGCACCGCCGCTGAACACCACGTTGGACAGGCCGAGCTCCTCACGGCGGCGCACCAGGTCGTCGGTGATCTGGGCGACCGTGCCGACGAGGAAGTGGGGCGTCCCGAGGACTTCGTCCGGCGTAAGGCCGAACCCGCACGCGATCCCCGCGGCCACCTCGTCGCGCTCGTCGGTGACGTGGGCCACGAACACCCGCACGCTCAGCTCCAGGTCGCCGAAGCGGGAGCCGGCGGCGGCCCGCACCCATCCGAGCTTGCGGGCGGTGGCCGCCGCCGTGCCCGTCGGGCCGATCTCGGGGCCGACCACGCCCGAGCGCAGGGCGAAGTTGACGTCGACGATGTCGGCCTCGCGCCCGGCCAGGGCCAGCACGCGGGGAGAACCGCCGCCGATGAGGATCGGGGGACGGGGCCTTTGCACGGGGTGGGGCGTGCCGATGAGGCCGCTCACCATGTAGTGGCGCCCGGCGAAGGAGAACCGCTCGCCGCCGAAGAGGCCCTTGACGACGGCCACCGCCTCACCCAGGCGCTCCACCCGGGGGGCGGCATCGGCGGAGCCGGTGCCCGACTGCTCGTAGTCGCGGCGCTGCCAGCCCGCCCCCATGCCGAGGTCGAGGCGCCCGCCGGACACCACGTCGAGGGTGGCGGCCTCCTTGGCCAGCACCACTGGATGACGGAAGTCGTTGTCGAGCACGAGGCTGCCGATGCGCAGGGTGGTGGTGGCCGCGGCCGCGGCGGCGAGGGCCGGCACGGGCGACCACTGGTCGTCGAGGTGGTCGGGCATGAAGAGGGTGGCATACCCCTCGTCCTCCACACGCCGGGCCGTCGCCGTCCACTCGCCGGCCGAGGCGGCCCCCGCCACCTGGGCCCCGAAGCGGAACCGGCGGAGGGGTTCGGCCATCCGGCGCAGGCTAGAAGACAGAAGCCCCGCCACCAGAAGCACAGTGACGAATGCTTGTCCGGGCGCACGAGAGGGGATAGCGTCGCCGCAGTCCTTGCGGGGGCTATAGTCAAAGTTCATCTTCAATGAGGAGTTTGCGCATGCGGAAAGCCTTTTTGGCGGCGGCGGCCCTGGCGACCGGCTTGGTCACCTTCTACGCGGCGGCCGTGGGCCCGGCGGCCGCAGAACCCGCCAACAACGGCAATGGCTCGGCCTACGGCGTTTCCGCCTCCGGCCTGATCGCCGTCTCGCCGACCATCACCACCTCGGCCAGCCAGCCGCCCGACACCGACGCCCCCGTCCCCGTCCCCTCCCTGGTTACCGTCCCGCTCGGCGGGCTGGCCTTCGAGGCCTTGGTCAGCGTCAACGCCCGTGCCCACCAGGCCGACGACATCGTTCCCGAGACGTTGACCGTCCCGGTCGTCCCGTGTGCCGGCCTCGCCTGCTCCGAGCCGGTCACGCTCACCCCTGTGAACATCGCCGCCATCGCCAGCGCGGAGAACGTCGGGCTGCTGTTCACCGCGCCCGAGGGGACAGTAGCGGGCACCGAGCTCGACCTCCTCGGGCAGCTGACTGGCGCGCTGGGCGGCCTCCTCACCGCCTCCGCCATCAGCTCAGAGGCCGTGGCCAAGTGCGTCGACGGCCAGCCCGTGTTCGACGCCGGCTTCCAGGTCGCCGGTCTGGGCGGCCTCATCGGCGGGGTCCTCAGTCCCGCCCTGCAGATCGTCCTCGACCTTCTCTTCGCCCTCATCGGCCCCGGTGCCGCCCTGAGCTCGATCGTCAGCATCGCCCCGGGCGTGGTCACCCTGTTCCCCGACGGCATCGCCATCGACGGCGCGGTGATCAGCGTCCCGCTCCTCGACCAGGTCATCACTGTCGCCCACTCGGAGGTCCACATGGCCGCCGACTGCACCGTCGTGGCCCCCCCGACCACCGCTCCCCCGCGCGGCCCTGGTGGTCGCCTGGCCAGCACGGGTAGCGAGACCCCCTTCCTGCCCATCGGTGTCGGCCTCGTGGCCCTCGCCCTGGTCGGCGCCGGCGTCGTCCGCCGCAGCCGCAAGACGGCTACCCAGTAGTCCCTGACATCTCGACAAACGGGAGGGAAGCCACGCTTCCCTCCCGTTTGTCGCGTCCGGGCACCTCATGACCCCGTCGGTACGCGACGTGGTCGTCGTCGGTGGCGGGCACAACGGCCTCGTGGCCGCGTGCTACCTGGCCCGGGCCGGGCGCGACGTCGTCGTCCTCGAGGCCCTTGACCGGCCGGGTGGCGGCTCCCGCACCGAGGAGACGGTGCCGGGCTACCGCTTCGACCTGCACTCGGTCGCCCACAACATGATCAACATGACCGACATCCCGGCCGAGCTCGACCTGGCCGGTGCCGGCCTGGACTACCGGCAGATGGACCCCTTCTCCATCGCTGTCCACGCCGACGGCCGCCGGGTCCGCTTCTTCCGGTCCATCGAGGCCACCGTCGACTCCATCGCCGAGTCCGACCCCGGCGAGGCCCTGGCCTACCGGGCGTTCATGGACACCGCCGTCCCCCTGGTGCGAACCATCCTCCCCGCGCTGCGAGGACAGATGACGGCCCGCGAGATACCGGCACGATGCTCGAGCCTGGTCGCCGCCTTCCGCCGCAATCCGGCCACGACCCTGCGCGACGCCCTCGGCCCCTACGACTCCCTCCTGCGGCGCCGCCTGCCCTCCGACCTGACCAGGGGCCCCGTCGCCGCCTTCGCCGCCCACGCTGCCTCCGGACCGTCGTTGCCGGGGGGCGCGGTGTACGCCTTCTGGCAGGCCGCCTACCACCTGTTCGGCCAGTGGCACGCATACGGCGGCGCCCAGGGGCTGACCGACGCCCTCCTCATCCGGCTGGGCGCCCTCGGTGGCGAGCTGCGCTGCGGCGCGCCGGTGAGCCGCATCGAGACGAGCGGCGGCCGGGCGACCGCCGTGGTCACCGACGACGGCACCCGCATCGCCACCCGCACCGTGGTCACCGCCATCGACCCGAAGACGGCGCTGCTCGGGCTTCTCGACCCACCCCTCGGCGGCGCCGTCGGGGCCGACCTGGCCGCAGCCCGGCGGGGCAATGTCGTGCAGGCCTTGGTGCACGTGGCCACCGACCGCCTGCCCCCGTACCCCGCCGCCCGGCCGGGCGACTGGAACGGCCTGCAGAGCTACGTCGACCGCCTCGACGACCTCGTGGCCGCGTGGGCCACCTCCGAATCGGGGCACCTCCCCGATCCCCTGCCCCTGTACGCCTTCACCACCTCGGCCACCGACGATTCCCTCGCACCGGCCGGCCACCACACCGTCTACCTGGCCCGTCCGGCGGCCCCGTCCGTCGTCGACGGCGGGTGGGACGGCGTACGCGACGAGTTCGTGAGCCGGGCCCTGGCCACCATGGAGGAACGGGCTCCCGGCTTCGCGCGCACGATCACCGGGGTGAGCGCCCGGACCCCCGACGAGATGGAGCGGGAAGGGCGGTGGCCCGGCGGCCATCCAATGTACCTCGACCTCGCCCTCGACCAGCTCGGGCCCTTCCGGCCCACCAGGGCGCTGGGCCGCCACCGCACCCCCGTCGGCGGGCTCTACGTGTCCGGCGCCGGCACCAACCCCTCGGGCGGCATCTCCGGTACACCCGGCCGGCGGGCGGCCACGGCGGTGCTGGCCGACTGGCCGTCGGGCCCCGGGGGTAGAAGCGGACGATGACGCTGCTCATCGCCGCCGACACCGCGGAGGCGTGGATCCCAAGCGGGCTGACCGCGGCCGACTGGATCTGGGCCGGGGCCATCCTCGCCGCCGTGGCGGAGGCCGACGGCGTCAAGGGCGCCCTCGACGAGGCCGGCATCGGAATCCCCTTACGGCAGCGTGACCCCCACCTCGCCAACCCCCGAGAACCACCATCAGACCACGAAGAACCCACTCGCAAGGACCAACCCGTCGGGTCGT
>JBPCJV010000123.1:0-4269 GCA_051004925.1 Acidimicrobiales bacterium
ATCGACGGGTCGACGACCTCGACGTGCGTATGAGGCCACGCCGGATCCGCCGTCCTCACCTCGTCGACCTGCGATCCGAACGGTAGCTGCGTCGGCCCCCCCGCCAGCACGGTCTCGCCCGCGACGACGGTGTCGCCGGCGCCGACCTGCACCCCGTCGATGTGGAGGATTTTCACCCGCCAGCCCGGGTGGTCGTCCGGATCGATGACCACGTAGTCGTCCGAGTAATCGCAGTAGAGGACATACGTGCCCGCCTCCAGCACGGTGCCACTCACCGGCGACCGGATCTCGACCGCGGGGTCGACCACCACGTCGGCCGCGCTACGGGACCCGGTGAGCCGATCGCGGGACTCCATTGTCCACGGGGCGACGGCGGTGGAAAGGGGCTCCATCTGGCGCGCCCCGTCGTGGTTCGCATCGTGGAACCCGACGCGCTCGACCCGCGACGACGTATGCCGCAGCGTGATGCCACCGACGGTGGCGAAGGGGGTCCACGCCTGCTCCGTCACGATCCGCGAATCCGCCCGGGCCACGGCCACGGCCGGGGCGTCCGGCGGCTCCGTGGCCACGGGCGAGGTCGTCGGCGGGGCCGTCGTGGTCGTGGTGACGGTCGTCGTGGTCACGGCCGTGGTCACCGAGACCGGCTCCATCACGACGGCGACGACGGCCTCACGGTCCGACGTCGTCGTGCAGCCCGCCAGCGCCAGGACGGCGACGGGCACCAGCGCCATCCAGGGTCTGGTGTCGTCCCGTCGAGGTCGCCCGACCCGGGCGGCCATCCTGGAGAGATGCGCATGCCTCACGGCCACCCACAGTACGGCTTCAAGCGCCCGCAACGATCTGCCGATACCTGGTTGGTGAGGACCCGGCGCGCGCGCCACCGAAGAATCGCCAGTCTCGTGGCCGCGTTGGCGGTGGCCATGGCCGGAGCCGTCTCTCAGGTGACGCCCAGCGGGGCCACGCCGTTTCCGGGCGCGCCGGTCTGCCCGACGTTTCCCGCCAACTCGTTCTGGCATGCCGACGTGTCGCGCCTGCCCGTGCACGCCCAGTCGTCGACGTGGGTGGCGAGCGTGGGCGCCAGCGCCACGTTGAAGGCCGATTTCGGCAGCGGCACGTGGAACGGCGGCCCGATCGGGATCCCCTTCACAACGGTCGCCGGCAGCCAACCCCGTGTCCCGGTGAGCTTCGAGTACGCCGACGAGAGCGACCCGGGGCCGTACCGATCCCGCCCGACGCGCCCATCGAGGGAGGACCGGCCTCGACCGGCGACCGCCACGTCCTCGTCGTCGACCGCGACGCGTGCCGCCTGTGGGAGCTGTACAGCGCCTATCCGCAGAGCGGCGGGGCGTCGTGGCGCGCCGGCTCGGGGGCCACGTGGGACCTGGCCTCGAACGCCATGCGCCCCCTGGGCTGGACGTCGGCCGACGCCGCCGGCCTGCCCATCCTGCCCGGCCTGGTGCGCGGCGACGAGGTAGGCGCCGGGGAGATCGACCACGTGATCCGCTTCACCGCGCCGCGCACGGCCAACGCCTACGTGTGGCCCGCGAGCCACAAAGCGGCCACCGGCGGCGCCTCCGACCCGCCCATGGGCGCGTGGTTCCGGCTCAAGGCGAACTTCGACGTCAGCGGCTTCTCGCCCGAGAACCAGGTCGTCCTGCGGGCCCTGAAGAGCCACGGGATGGTGCTGGCCGACAACGGGTCACCCTGGTTCCTCAGTGGCGCGCCGGACCCGGGCTGGAACGACACCGACCTGGGCCGGCTCCGCACCATCGCCGGCTCGGCGTTCGAGGCGGTCGACGTCTCGTCGTTGAAGGTGGCCTCCACCTCCTATGCCGTGGCCGGGCCCGCGCCGACGACCACCAGGCCCACCACCACCACCACGACGACGACCGTGCCGAACCCCAACCTCGTCGCCAACCCCGGTTTCGAGTCCAGCCTCTCCGGGTGGCGCAGGGGGAACAGCCGCACGGTGCTCGAGCGCACCTGCACGGTCGCCCGCAGCGGCTCGTGCTCGGCGCAGATCGGCCGCACGACGTCCCTGGGCGCCGCGGTGCTCGACGACGCGCCGAACACCGTGTCGTCGTCGGTGGCCGGCGCCGTCTATACCGCGACGGCGTGGGTCAGGGCGCCGGCGGGCAGACCGGTCAACGTGCGCATCCGCGAGTTCAGCGGTTCCACCCAGGTGCAGGCCCGAACTGCCGTGGCCGCCGGCACGGGCGGGTGGCAGCAGCTCAGCGTCGCGGCCGTACCGGCGAGTGGTGGCAGTCGGTGAGCGTCGACGTGCTCGTCGCCCTGCCCGTCGGCGCGCAGGCGCAGGTCGACGACGTCACTCTGACGCGCGCCTGACGCACCCGGGCGCAAAGCGCGTCGGGGCGGACGTCGGTACAGTCGTCGGACTGACGCTCGACGAGGGAGAAGATCATGGCGAACCCCGTGAACCACTTCGACGTGCTGGGCCAGGACGGAGAAGCGCTCCAGAAGTTCCACGGCGACCTGTTCGGCTGGTCGATCGACGCCAACAACCCCATGAAGTACGGCATCGTCGCCCCGAGCGAGGGTGGCATCGGCGGCGGCGTCGCCGCCAGCATGGACGGTACGTCCATGGTCACGTTCTACGTGCAGGTCGACGACCTCCAGGCCGCCCTGGACAAGGCCGAGAGCCTCGGCGGCACGACGGTGATGCCGCCCATGGACGTGCCCGGTGGACCCAAGATCGCCCAGTTCAAAGACCCCGCGGGCAACCAGATCGGATTGGCTCTGGGGATGTGACCCCGGCGCTCACGAGGCGCCGTCCCGGCTGCCTCCGGCGGTAGGATCGGGCCCTTCTTCCCGGAGGCTGAGGTGGCTGAGATGCCGGACGACTTCCCCCAGGCGTTCGAGCTCAGGATCGAACCGGTCACGGAACGGTTCGATCCCGAGGACGACCGCTGGAGGACTCAGGTGGCCCAGCTGTACTCGGGGCTGCGCGACGAGGCGGGTGGCGAGGTCCGGCGCGACCACATGAGCGTCGCGGGGGCCAAGGGGCGGCCTCGAGACGGTGATCCTCGCCCTGGGCTCGGCCGGGGCCTTCACCGCGTCGGTCGAGTACCTGCGGGCGTGGCTGGGGCGCGACAAGAGCCGGAGCCTCGAGGTGAGCTGGTCGGCTGACGGCGAGGAGCACACCGTGTCGATCCGCGGCGACGGTATGGACAACGCCTCGTTCCAGGCCCTGGCCGAGGCGGCCGGCCGCCGCCTGGCCGCGGCAGGCGAGGGTTCCACCGGGGGCGCCGGCACGTGAGCGACCCGAGCTACAAGGCCCTGCTCATCGGGAACTCCACGTTCCCGATCGACACCCACAACCTGCAGAGCCTCGAGGGCCCCGTCAACGACATCTCCGTGTTGCGCGACGCCCTCACCGACCCCGAGGTCGGATTGTTCGATCCCACCGCCGTGCGCCTGCTGCCCGAACGCACGATGGCGGAGATCCTCATCGAGCTGGAGACCGTCTTCGCCTCGGCCAGCAGGGACGACCGCCTGTTCCTCTACTACAGCGGCCACGGCCTGCTCACCGACGAGAACCGTCTCCTGCTGTGCGCCCGCGACACCCGGACCGACGTGGTGAAGGCGACGACCGTGAGTGCCACGGCCATCAACGACATGATCGACAGCTCGGCGGCCCAGACCACCATGATCGTGCTCGACTGCTGTTACAGCGGCGCCTTCAAGGGTGCCAACCTCCCCGACAGCCTGAAGGGCAACGGCCGGTACCTCCTCACCAGTTGCCGAAGCGGGCAGCTGGCCAACGACGCCACCCGTAGGAACGGGACGAGCCAGTTCACCCAGCACCTCGTGGACGGGTTGCTCAACGCCGTGCCCGACACCAACGGCGACGGCTACGTGGAGCTCGGCGAGATCTACGACTACGTGCACGGCCGGCTCGCCAGCGAGGGCCGCCAGATCCCCCAACGCAGTTTCTCGGGCGGCGGGGGCGTCGCCGTGGCCCGCCGGCCGCGGGAACTGGTCGCCGACGAGGCGCGGCCCGCCTCGGAGTTCGAGCTGTCGCAGGCCGGCATCGAGATCGACGACGTCGAGCCCGGCGAGACGCTGCCGCCCGAGCAGGTCTACGTCCTCACCACCCCCGGGCAGACGTGTGACTTCTCGGTGAGCACCGAGTCGGACTGGCTCGACGTCGAGGCCCACGAGGGGTACTTCAGCGTGGTCCTCCGTCCCGGACCCGGCACCAACCGGGCCACCGTTGTGGTGCGTGACCGGGCCACCGGGGCGGCGAAG
>JBPCJV010000124.1:0-3048 GCA_051004925.1 Acidimicrobiales bacterium
TCGCGCATGTAGGGCGGCATGCGCATGTCGTGCACCCGGGCGTCGGCATCCCATGGGCGGCGGAAGCCACTGGCCTGGATGGGAGCGGCGGGCTCGGACTCGCGCACCAGGGCATACGGGGGCCGGATGAGCCGCCGCACCCGGTCGGCGTTGTTCTTGAGGAACTCCAGCAGCACAGGCATGGCGGTGAGCTCCGAGTGGGCGTCGCGGGCCAGCGCACTGAACGGCAGGCGGGTGTCACCGCGGAGCTGGTGGCGGCTGGAGTCGCGGTAGCCGACGTCGTCGTCGGTCATCGACGCCCGGTCGGCACGCGGTGGTTGGGCGTTCTCCGGGTCGACGGCGTAGCGGGCCCGCAGCGACTCGCCCGTGCCCTGATCGTCGGCCGCGCCCAGAAGGCCGTCACGGTTGAGCTCGTTCTCGCGCAGGCCCCGCCGGCGCTGCAGGTCGACGTTGTCGAGGCTGACCGTCTCGAACGCCCGGCGGAGGAGGTCGGCCACCTCGAGGGCGGCGAGAGGGGTGTCGTCGTCCGCATCGGGCTCGGACCGGTCGACAAGGTCGTCGACCAGGGAGACGAACGGACGCTTGTCGGGGCCGTAGTCGGGAGGGCCCACGAAGACGCGGGCATGGGCCACGTGGGTCGCGCCGGCGAGGACCACGGTGGTGGTGACGAGCACGTCGCAGGTGTCGTCGACCACGCCCCACGAACGGTCGTCGGGCGAGGTGGGGTCGCCGCTGCCGTCGTAGGTGTCGCCCGGCGACGGGTGGCGCAGCTCGGGCCGGCTCAGCGTGTACTCGGTCCAGGCCGAGTCCTGGTTCAGGATGCGGTGCTCGGGCGGCACGATCTGGTGCCGGAGCTGGCGCTCCGGGCCGCCGACGTCGTACACGCCCTCGACCGCGGTCGGTGGCCCGTACACGAGGCCCTTCGCCGGCGTGAACCGGAGGCGCAGCACGTCGCCGTCCACGCCGTGAACCGGGTCGAGCCCACCGGCGACCGGGCGGATGACCTGGACCCTCCCGAGGGGGATGGGGCGGTCGGCGGCCACGAGCGGGCGCGTGCCGGTGCTCGACGCCAGCAGCTCGACGGGCTCGTAGGCGGCGTGGTCGACGTCGACGGCCGCGCTGAAGGCGCAGGCGGGATCGCCGCTGCGACGGGCGGCCTTGGCGTTGGCCGCGGCGACCCGGTGGTGGACGCCTTCGAGGGTGCCACCCAGCTCGGCAAGCAGGGCGGAGGTGAGCGGTTCGGTGGCGCCGTCGTCGTACTCCACCCAGAGCTCGAGGAAGGGGGCGGCGGGGCGGAGCAGCCGACCGTCGCGGAACACGAGGTCGACCGGCCGGTACGGGCTGACCGACCCGTCGTCCTCCACCCGCAGCGACACCGCGGGTTCGAGCGAGGTGAGGCCGCCGCCCAGGGTGGTCGGGTCCTCCCGCCACACGAAGGCGTCCAGGGGCGTGTCGCTGCCACCGAGACGGGCGATGGCCATCGGCGGGGTGAAGTAGAGAGAGCGCACATCCGATCGTGCCGTCATCCGACCCGCCCTCCTCGATCTCGTCGGTCGACTGGTCGAACCGAAGATTTCGTACTGTAGAGGATCGGCCCTCCGATGTCACCAGGCCCCGAGGTGGTCGTCGCCGGCGGCGGCATCGCCGCCTCGGCGGCCGCCATCCGCCTCCGGCGCCTCGGCTTCGGTGTCCGTCTCCTGGTGCGACGCGGCGCCGTCCCGGCGGGGGTCGAGGCTCTGCCCCAGCAGGCTCTCGGGCTACTCGACGTCCTCGACGAACCGGACCTGGTAGCCGAGGCCGGCGGCGTCGCCGTCAGCGGCCGGCGGCACGTCGAACGCCGCGAGCTGGCCCGGGTGTTCCTGGAGCGGGCCCGGGGGCGGGGCGCGGCAATCGAGGAGGTGCACCGCCTGCCGCCGGCGGCCTCCGTCCCGCACGCCGTCGCCGCCCTCGTCGATGCCACCGGCCGGGCCGCGGCATGGTCGCGGCCCCTGTTCACCGAGGGCCACGACGTGGCCTGGCAGTACGAGGGGCCACCGCAGCCCGATCCGGCCCTGCGGGTGGTGCATGCCGGCGGCTGGTGGGCCTACCGGCTCGGCCTGCCCTCGACGACCTGGGCCGGAGTGGTGGTGACGGATCCCGCGGTCACCCGCGACGCCGGCGGGAGCATCCAGGCCGTCGTGGGACAAGGGCTGAAGCGCCTCGACCTCGACCCGGCGGCCATGTCGCCCCGGGGCCGGCGGGCCGCCCGCGTGCAACGGGCGGCACGCCCGGTGGCCGGGCGGCGCATCGCCGTGGGGGACGCCGCCCTGGCCCACGACCCCATCGCCGGCGCCGGGATCCGCTTTGCCCTGGCATCGGCCATCGCCGCCGCCACCGCCATCGCCACGTGGGTTGACGAGCCCGGCCACAGTGATCTCGCCGCGGCCTACTACGGCGAGCTGGTCGCCGGCGAGCACAGCCGCCACATGGAAGCGCGGCGGGCCGTCCACGCCGGCGCCACCGAGCCGGGACCCGACACGCACGTGGCCCTGCTCGAGCCGGCGCCCGTCCCCGGTGTCCTGCGGTTCACCGCCTCCCTCGTAGAAACGCCGCTGGCCGTCGACGGTCTCATCCGGTCGGGTCCGGCCGTCCGGCTCCCCGACGGGACCCTGACCCGGTGGCTGGGGTCCTTCGACCTGCTGGTGCTGGCCCGCCTGGCGAGCGACCCGGTCCCCCGCCTCGTGCTGCTGGCCCAGCTCCAACAGGAAGGGCTCGACCCGGGCGGGGCCCGAGCCGTGGTCTCGTGGGCCACCCGCCACGGCCTGCTCACCGGCGACGAGGAGCAGGCTTCCTAGCTTCGGCGGGCTCCCTGTCTCTGGAGAGCCACCAGGGACGCCCCCAGTGCCACGAGCTTCAGGACCTCCGGCGTCGTGCCGAAAGCAGGCTCTCCTGGCATCGGAGTGGGTGAGATCGGCCTCTCGCGGTCCTGAAGACGTTATGCGGCAAGGGCGACGGCGGCTCGGAGGGCGGTGGTAGGACGCGCACGGGCTTCGGCCTACGTTTGGCGGC
>JBPCJV010000125.1:0-14815 GCA_051004925.1 Acidimicrobiales bacterium
GGGTTCCCGAGGGTCCGCGCCTGACCGGCCGCGAGCTGCTAATCGAGCACGGTGAGAACCTCGGGCCCGTTCTCGGTGACGGCGATCGAGTGCTCGAAGTGGGCCGAGATGCGGCCGTCGGCGGTGAGCACCGTCCACCCATCCTCGAACAGGGAGGTGCCGGCCGAGCCCAGGTTCACCATCGGCTCCACGGCCAGCACGTGGCCCACCTTGAGCTTGATGCCCTTGCCCGGCGACCCGTAGTTCGGCACCTGCGGCTCCTCGTGCATGGCCGTGCCGATCCCGTGGCCCACGTACTCACGGACAACGCTGAAGCCCTCCCCCTCGGCCACCGTCGGCACTCCATGGCCGATGTCGTACAGCCGGGCGCCCTTGCGCACGAACTCGATGCCGGCCCAGAGGCTCTCGCGGGTGGCCTTGATGAGGCGCTCGGCGTCGTTGCTCACCGAGCCGATGGGGATGGTGCGGGCGGCGTCGCCGTGGTAGCCCTCGATGATCGCCCCGCAGTCGATCGAAAGGATGTCGCCCTCCTGAAGGACATAGGCGCCCGGGATACCGTGCACGATCACGTTGTTGGGCGACGTGCAGATCACCGCCGGGAACCCGTGGTAGTTCAGGAAGTTCGAGGTGGCCTTGCGGCGTTCCAGGACTCCTCGCGCCACCTGGTCGAGCTGGGCGGTGGTGACCCCGGGCACGGCCGCCTTCTCGCACTCGTCGAGCATCTCGGCCACGACCCGGCCGGCCCTGCGCATCTTGGCCACTTCGGCCTTGGTCTTGAGCATCGTCCGTGCGTCCTCGTCTCGGTGTATTAAGCCCTGCTGCCCAGACGGCCGTCAATGGCCCGCATCACGCGCGCCGTGACCTCGTCGGGAGCTCCCACGCCGTCGACCGGGGCCAGCTTGTCCTTGGCCATGTACCAGGCCACGAGCGGCTCGGTCTCCTTCTCGTACAGCGCCAGTCGCCGGCTGATGGCCGTCTCGGTGTCGTCTTCGCGCAGGATCACCTTGCCGCCGCAGCGGTCGCACACTCCGTCGTCGTCATCGCCCGACCGGCCCAGGCTGTAGTTGGTACCGCAGTCGACGCAGACCCGTCGCCCGGCCAGCCGGTGCAGCACCATGGCCGTCGGCACCTGCAGCTCGACCACCAGGTCGACGCCGTCGGGCTCGAGCATCCCGTCGAGGGCCTCGGCCTGGGCCAGGTTGCGGGGGAAGCCGTCGAGCACGAAGCCGTCGGCATCGACGGCATCGGGCTCGCCCAGGCGTTCGCCGACCACGGCCACGACGACCTTGTCGGGCACGAGGTCACCGGAGTCCATGTAGGCCTTGGCCTGCGTGCCGGCCTCGGTGCCCTCCTTCACCGCGGCGCGGAAGATGTCGCCCGTGGAGATCCGGGGCACCCGGTAGTGGTGGGCCAGTCGCTCCGCCTGCGTCCCCTTGCCGGCGCCCTGCTTGCCGAGGATGACGAGCCGGCGGCGCCCGCCCACCTCAGTTGAGGACACTCCGACGGATGCCGGCGGCGTAGGGTTTACGAGGCTCCGTGCTCGGGGTCGGGACTCTCAAGCGAGGAATCCTTCGTAGTTGCGCATCATGAGCTGACTGTCGATCTGCTTCATCGTCTCGAGGGCCACGCCGACGGCGATGAGGATGGTGGTGCCCCCGAACGGGAAACTGGTGATGCCGTAGACGGCCAGGGCGATCTGGGGCACGAGGGCGATGGCGGCCAGGAAGATCGAGCCCGGCAGGGTGATGCGGTTGAGGATCTGGGCCAGGTACCGCTCGGTGGGCGGCCCGGGACGGATGCCGGGGATGAACCCCCCCTGCTTTCGGATGATGTCGGCCTGCTGGGCCGGGTTGAAGGTGATGGCTGTGTAGAAGTAGGTGAAGAAGATAATCATCAGCCCGTACACGGTGATGTAGACGAAGTTGTCGGGGGCCAGCAGGTAGTCGTTCGTGAAGTCGACGGCGGCTTGCCACGGCACGACGTTGGAGAGCAGCACGGGGAAGTAGAGGACCGAGCTGGCGAAGATGATCGGGATGACGCCGGCCTGGTTGACCTTCAGCGGGATGTAGGTGCTCTGGCCCCCGTACATCCGTCGGCCCACCACCCGTTTGGCGAACTGCACCGGGATGCGGCGCTGGCCCTGCTCGACGAACACGATCGCCACGATCATGCCGATACCCATAAGGAGGACGAGGGCGAAGATCGGGTTCCCGCCCTCGGACCGCACGGCGCCGAGCTGGAAGGGCATGCGGCTCACCACGTTGGCGAAGATCAGCACCGACATGCCGTTGCCGATGCCCCGCTGGGTGACCAGCTCGCCCATCCACATCACCACCGCCGTACCGGCCGTGATGGTCAGCACGATGAGGGCCACGTGGGGGATGTCGAAGTGCCGCACCAGCGGGGCCGCGGTGGCCGTCTCCGATCCCTGGAGGAGGCCGTTGTTGAACTGGTAGGTGATGCCCGTGGCCTGGAGGATGGCCAGCCCCACCGTCATGTACCGGGTCCACTGGGTGATCTTCTTCTGACCGACCGCACCCTGCTTCTGCCACTGCTCGATCTTCGGGATCACCACTGCCAGCAACTGCATGATGATCGAGCTGGTGATGTACGGCATGATCCCGAGGGCGAAGATCGCCATCTGGGTGAGGGCACCACCCGAGAACAGGTTGAGGAAGCCCAGCACCCCGCCCTTCTCGGCGTTCTTCTGCAGTTCCTCGACGGCGGCGAAGTCGATGCCCGGGACGGTGATGTTCGAACCGAGCCGGTACAGGGCGATCACGAAGAGCGTGAACAGGATCTTGTTCCGGAGGTCCGGGACCTTGAACATGTTCGTCAGACTCGAAAGCATCGATTCCCCTGCTGTGTCGGACTGGCGTTAGCGGTCAAGGGCTGTCGGTCGCTAGCGGTTGGTGAGGGCGTTGCCGGCGGCGGGCGGCCGACCGTGGTTGAACGGAGGCGGCAGGACCTCAACGCTACCGCCTGCAGCCTTGATCGCTTCTTCGGCGGAGCGGGAGAAGGCGTGCGCGGTGACCCGGATGGGTCGCTGCAGCTCTCCGCGGCCGAGCACCTTCACCATGCCGCGCTTGTGGACCATGCCCTTGGCCCGCAACGTGTCGGGGTTGACCTCGTCGCCCTCGAAGGCCTGGAGGGCGTCGAGGTTGACCACCACATACTCCACGCGGAACGGGTTGTTGAACCCCTTCAGCTTGGGGACCCGGCGCGAGAGAGGCATCTGGCCGCCCTCGAACCCGACGCGTACCGAACCGCGGGCGTTCTGGCCCTTGGTGCCGCGGCCGGCGGTCTTGCCACCCTTGCCGGCGATGCCCCGGCCGACGCGTCGACGCGGCCGGCTGGACCCGGGGGCGGGGCGGAGATCGTGGACCTTCATCGACCGGACTCCTGTGTCGTGGGACGGGCCTTCCGGGTCACCGGGCGGGGTCGGGGCGACGGCTGCTCGCTGACGTCCTCGACCGTCACCAGGTGGGGCACCCGGGCGATCATGCCCCGGATCTCCGGGCGGTCGGGCAGCACGTTGGTGCGGCCGATGCCGCCGAGGCCCAGGGCTCGTAGCGTGCCGCGATGGGCCGGGCGGGTCCCGATGGCCGATTTCACCTGGACAACCTTGAGGCCGGCCATCAGGCCACCTCGGTGGGGACGTGGGCGCCCCGCCGGGTCTCGTTGTAGGCCCGGAGCAGTCCGGCCGGGGTGACCTCTTCGGGCGACTTGCCGCGCATGCGGGCCACCTCGTCGGGGCGCTTTAGCCCGCGGAGGCCGGCCACGGTGGCGTGGGCCACGTTGATGGCGTTGGACGAGCCCAGCGACTTGGCCAGGATGTCGTGCACGCCGGCCGACTCGAGTATGGCGCGCGCCGCACCTCCGGCGATGACGCCGGTACCGGGGGCGGCCGGCTTGAGCAGCACCCGTCCGGCGCCGCGCTCCCCGAGGATGGGGTGGGTGATCGTCGACCCGGCCAGGGGGACGTCGAACAGGTTCTTCTTGGCCTCCTCGATCCCCTTCTGGATGGCGGCGGGCACCTCCTTGGCCTTTCCGTACCCCAACCCCACCTTGCCGCCACCGTCGCCGACGACGACCAGGGCGGTGAAGGAGAAGCGCCGGCCACCCTTGACCACCTTGGCCACCCGGTTGATCGTGATCACACGCTCTGCGTACTGGCTCTCAGCCATGGCTGGTCACAGCTCCAATCCTGCTTCTCGGGCCGCATCGGCCACGGCGGCCACCCGACCGTGGTAGCGGAAGCCACCCCGGTCGAACACGACCTTTTCGACTCCGGCGGTACGGGCCCGCTCGGCCACGAGGCGACCGACCTTGGCCGCCGCTTCGCGGTTACCTGTCGGACCGCCCCGCAGGTCGGCTTCGACCGTGCTGGCGGCGGCGAGCGTCCGCCCGGCGACGTCGTCGATCACCTGTGCCGTGACGTGGCGGTTCGACCGGAACACGGCCAGGCGCGGCCGTTCGGCCGTACCCCGCACCCGTTTGCGCACACGGCGGTGCCGCCGCTGGCGGGCAACAGCCTTGTCGTTCGCAGAAAACGTCATCGAATCCTCACTTCGCCGCTTTTCCGGCCTTGCGCCGGACGACCTCGCCGGCGTAACGGACGCCCTTGCCCTTGTAGGGCTCGGGCTTGCGGATGCGGCGGATGTTGGCGGCCACCTGGCCGACGGCCTGCTTGTCGATGCCCTTCACCGAGATGCGGGTGGGAGCGGGAACCTCGAAGGTGATGCCCTCGGGAGCCTCCACCACGACGGGGTGGCTGAAGCCCAGGGCCAGCTCGATGCGCCCCGGTGTCTGCGAGGCGGCGCGGTACCCGACGCCGACGATCTCGAGGTCGCGCTGGTAGCCCTGGGTCACCCCGACGACCATGTTGTTGACCAACGAGCGGGTGAGCCCGTGCAGGGCCCGGTGCTGGCGGGCGTCATCGGGCCGCTCCACCGTGATGACCCCGTTGTCCTGGCGCACGACCATGTCGGGCGGCAGGGCCTGCTCGAGGGTGCCCTGGGGGCCCTTGACGGTGATCCGGCCGTCGTTCACCTTGACGTCGACACCGGCGGGGACGGGAATGGGTGACCTTCCGATTCGGGACATCAGAGCCGGCTCACCAGACGTAACACAGGACTTCGCCACCGACCCGGCGCTGGCGCGCCTCGCGGTCGGTCATGAGTCCCTGGCTGGTGGACAGGACGGCCACACCAAGACCCCCGAGCACGCGGGGGAGACGGTCGGCCTTGATATAGACCCGGAGCCCGGGCTTCGACACGCGCCGGAGGCCGGAGATGGTGGGCACCCGGTCGGGCGTGTACTTCATGATGATCTCGAGGGTGCGGCCCGGGCGCGTCGGCTCGTCGGTGATCCGGAAGTCGGCGATGTAGCCCTCCTGGCGCAGGATGGCGGCCAGGGCCTCCTTGAGCTTGGACGAGGGCATGCGCACCTGGTCCTGAGCGGCCACCGACCCGTTGCGGATCCGGGTCAGCATGTCGGCGATGGGGTCGGTCATGGTCATAGGGAGATCCTCACCAGCTCGCCTTCGTCACGCCGGGAACCTCGCCCGCGTGCACCATCTGTCGCAGGCAGATGCGACACAGCCCGAAGGCCCGGAGGACGGCCCGCGATCGGCCACACCTCCGGCAACGGGTGTACGCCTGCACCCGGAACTTGGGCTTGCGTTGCTGCTTCTGGACCAATGCCTTCTTTGCCAACAGGTTCTCCTAATCCGTCACTGCTGTCCGGGCCGCCGGAAGGGGAAACCGAACGCGTCGAGCAACGCACGGCCCCCAACGTTGTCGCTGGCGGTAGTCACGATGGTGATGTCCATGCCCCGAACGCTGTCGATCTTGTCGTAGTCGATCTCGGGGAAGATGAGCTGCTCGTCGACGCCGAACGTGTAGTTGCCACGGCCGTCGAAGGCGTTGGGGGGCAGGCCGCGGAAGTCGCGGACGCGCGGGATGGCGATGCTGATGAGCCGGTCGAGGAACTCCCACATGCGGTCGCCCCGGAGGGTGACCTTGGCACCGATGGCGTTGCCCTCGCGCAGCTTGAAAGCGGCGATGGCGCGGCGGGCGCGGGTGACGAGGGGCTTCTGGCCGCAGATGAGGGTGAGGTCGGCGACGGCCCCGTCGAGCAGCGACGCCTGCTGGGTGGCCCGGCCCACGCCCATGTTCACCACGATCTTCTCGAGGCGGGGCACCTGCATCACGTTGGCCAGCCCGAGCGTCTCCTGGAGGGCGGCCCGGATCTCGCTGTCGTAGCGCTGCTTGAGGCGGGGCCGCTCGCGAGTGACGGTGTCGGTGGTCACACGTCACCTCCGCACTTGCGACAGATCCGGACCTTGTTGGCGCCGTCGAACCGGTAGCCGATCCGCGTGGGGCGCTTGCAGCTGGGGCAGAGCAGGGCGACCTTCGATGCGGGAACGGGCATGTCCTTGTCGATGATCCCCGCCTGCATGGTGGCGCGCACCGCCCGCTGGCTCTTCCTGGCCACGTTCACACCGTCGACGATGACCATGTTCTTCTGGGGAATGGCGCGCATGACCTCGCCCTCCACACCCCGGTCCTTGCCGGAGAGCACCTTCACGGTGTCGCCCTTCTTGAGCTTCATCTACAGCACCTCGGGAGCCAGGGAGACGATCCTCATGAACTTCTTGTCGCGCAGCTCCCGGCCCACGGGACCGAAGATGCGGGTGCCACGAGGCTGGAGCTGGTCGTTGATGAGCACGGCGGCGTTCTCGTCGAACCGGATGTAGGAGCCGTCCACCCGACGCTTCTCCTTCTTGGTGCGGACCACGACACACTTCACCACGTCGCCGCGCTTGACCGCGGCGCCGGGGATGGCGTCTTTGACCGTTGCCACGAAGATGTCGCCGATGGACGCGTAGCGACGCTTGGAGCCGCCCAGCACCTTGATGCAGAGCACCTCCTTGGCGCCCGAGTTGTCGGCCACCCGCAGCCGCGACTCCTGCTGGATCATGAGCGAACCTCCGCCCGGAGGGCGACCTCTCCCACGCTCCCGAGACGGGTGGCCCGTGGGGAGGGACCCGCCGCCGGCAGGCGGTGGGAGGGGACCAGCACGGGACAGGACCCGGCGAGGCTCATCGGGCCCGCTCGAGCACTTCGACGACCCGCCAGCGCTTGGTCTTGGACAGGGGCCGGGTCTCGGCCACCCGTACGCGGTCGCCCACCTTGATGTCGTTGCCCTCGTCGTGGGCGTGCACCTTCTTGGTGCGCTGCACGGTCTTGGCGTAGCGGCGGTGGCGCACGCGCTCGACCACGGCGACCACCGCGGTCTTCTCCATGGCGACGGACACGACGAGGCCCTCGCGCACCTTGCGGCGATTCGGCCGATCCTCAGTGTTCGTTTCGTCAACCATCACTTGGCTCCTTGTCGGCCTGCTCGGCCTCGGCGCGCCGGCGGCTGGCCAGCACCCGCGCCCTGCGCTTCGATTTCTCCGCGTCCTGGACCTCCGGGGTGGGCACGGCCTCCCCGCCGGCGGCTTCGGCTTCCGCGGCCTCGGCGGCGGCGATCTCGCGCTCGCGCAGCAGGGTGTTCACCCGGGCCACCTCCCGGCGCACCTCGGAGAGGCGGGCGTAGTTGTCCAGCTGTCCGGTGACGTGCTGGAAGCGCAGGTTGAACAACTCCTGGCTGGCCTCGGCCAGACGGTTCTCCAGGTCCTCGTCATGCAGCTCTCGCAGCTCGGCGGCCTGGGTCACGTGACGACCTCCTCGGTGCGGACGACGACCTTGGCCTTGATGGGCAGCTTCTGGATGGCGCGGCCCATGGCCTGGCGGGCGAGCTCCTCGTCGACGCCGGCCAGCTCGAACAGGATGCGCCCGGGCTTGACCACCGCCACCCAGTGCTCGGGGTTGCCCTTGCCCGAACCCATACGGGTCTCGGCCGGCTTCGCCGTCACCGGCTTGTGCGGGAAGATGTTGATCCAGACCTTGCCACCGCGCTTGATATGGCGGGTCATGGCGATACGGGCGGCCTCGATCTGGCGGGCGGTGATCCACCCCGGCTCGAGAGCCTGGATCCCGAAGTCGCCGTAGGAGATCTGGGTACCGCCCTTGGCCGTGCCGGTGCGCCGGCCCCGGTGCTGCTTGCGGTGCTTGACCCGCTTGGGCATCAACATGGCTACTCGTCCCCGCTGCGGAAGTGGGGGGTCTCGTGCTGCTCGCGCAGGCGGCGCTCGATCTCTTCCTCTTCGGCCAGCAGGCGCTCGAGGTCGGGATCGGCTTCCTTGATGACCGGAGCCGCGGCGGCGGCGCCCTCCTCGGCCGGGCCGGGGGTCGCACCCTCTTCGGCCTCGGGCCGGCGCTTGCCGCCACCGGCGGAGATGATGCGGCGAGGGCGGGGGCTACCGGAGGTCTCGCCCACGGCCATGGCCGCCTCGCGCGAGATCTTGTCCTCGGTGGAGGTCTTGTAGGGCAGGATGTCGCCCTTGTAGATCCACGTCTTCACGCCGATGCGCCCGAAGGTAGTGCGCGCCTCGCGAAAGCCGTAGTCGATGTCGGAACGAAGGGTGTGCAGCGGCACCCGGCCCTCGCGGTACCACTCGCTGCGGGCCATCTCGGAGCCACCCAGGCGGCCCGAGCACTGCACCCGGATGCCGAGGGCGCCGGCCTTCTGCGCCGTCTGCACGGCCCGCTTCATGGCCCGGCGGAAGCTGACCCGTCCGGCCAACTGGTCGGCCACGCCCTGGGCGATGAGGGCGGCGTCGAGCTCGGGCTGCTTGATCTCCTGGATGTTGAGCTGGATCTTGGCGTTGTTGGTCATCTTGGCCAGGTCGGAGCGCAGCCTGTCGGCCTCGGCCCCCCGGCGGCCGATGACGATGCCCGGGCGGGCGGTGTGCACGTCGACCCGCAGGCGGTCACGGGTGCGCTCGACCTCGGTGCGGCTGATGGCCGCGTGAGGAAGCTGAGTCATGAGGTAGTCGCGGATCTTCCAGTCCTCGATGAGGTAGTCGGTGTACTCGCGCCGACGGGTGCTGAACCACCGCGACTTCCAGTCGGTGGTTACCCCCAGGCGGAACCCGTACGGGTTGACCTTCTGACCCATGCCTACTCCTTGCCCTCGGGCCGCTCGCCGGGGGCCTGTTCGTCTTCGTCGGTGGATGCGCCTGAGACTGCCTCGGCGTCGGTGCTCTCCGGTGCGGTCGCTTCGGCGGTGGGGCTGACGGCCTCGGGCGCGTCGGTCGCCGGGCTCTCGGTTACTTCGGTGCTCTCGGTGACTTCGGTGCTCTCGGTTACTTCGGTGCTCTCGGTGACTTCCGGCCTCTCGGCCGTGGCCGGGCTCTCGGGTGCCTTCTCCGCGGAACGCCTGCGGGTCGGCCGTCCGCCCTCGTCGGAGCCGGTGCGGCGGCGGCGCTCGGCCACGGCGGCGGGGCGCTCGCTGCGTCGCCGGGCCAGGGTGGACTCCGGCAGGCGGCTGACGATCACGGTCACGTGGCAGGTGCGCTTGCGGATCCGGGTGGCCCGGCCACGGGCACGGGGGCGCCAGCGCTTGAGGGTGGGCCCCTCGTCGGCGAAGCACGCCGAAACGAACAGCTCGTCAGACACGACCTGCAGGGTGTGCTCGGCGTTGGCGATCGCCGACGCCAGCACCTTGGCCACCAGGGTGGCGGCGTCGCGCTCGCAGAAGCGCAGGATGTCGAGGGCCCGCTCCGCGTCGTGGCCGCGCACCAGGTCGAGGACCTCGCGCACCTTGTAAGGCGACACCCGCACGTAGCGGGCGACCGAACGGGCGGTGGCGCCGCCGGGGGTGACCGCCCGCGCCCGACCCTCGGCGCGGGTGCGGAGGACAGGGTGCTCGTTGAGCTTGGGACCGGGCACGGCTAGCGCCTCCCCGCCCGCTCCTGGCCGGCGTGGTACCGGAAGGTGCGGGTAAGAGCGAACTCGCCGAGCTTGTGCCCGACCATGGACTCGGTGATGTAGACGGGCACGTGCTTGCGGCCGTCGTGGACGGCCACGGTGTGGCCGACCATGTCGGGGATGATCGTGGAGCGGCGGGACCAGGTCTTGATGACCCGCTTCTCTCCCTTGGCGTTGAGAGCGTCGACCTTCTTCAGCAGGTGCTCGTCGACGAACGGACCCTTCTTGAGGCTGCGAGCCATGTGAATTACCTCCGTGCGCCGCGCGACCGGCGGCGGCGGATGATGAGCTTCTGGGACGGCTTGGTGGTGTCGCGGGTGCGGCCCTCGGTCTTGCCCCACGGCGACACCGGGTGGCGACCGCCCGACGATTTGCCCTCGCCGCCGCCGAGCGGGTGGTCGACGGGGTTCATGGCCACGCCGCGGGTCTGCGGGCGCACGCCCTTCCAGCGGTTGCGGCCGGCCTTGCCCACCGAGATCAGCTCGGCCTCGGCGTTGCCCACCTCGCCCACGGTGGCCCGGCAGTCGATGGGCACGCGTCGCATCTCGGTGCTGGGGAGGCGCAGGGTGGCGAAGGCGCCTTCGCGGGCGACGAGCTGGATGCTGGAGCCCGCGCCGCGGCCCAACTTGGCGCCGGCACCGGGCTTCAGCTCCACGTTGTGCACGGTGGTGCCGACAGGGATGTAGCGCAGGGCCAGGGCGTTACCGGGACGGATCTCGGCTCGGCGGCCGCTCTCCAGCACGTCGCCCACCTTCACCTTGGCCGGAGCCAGGATGTAGCGCTTCTCGCCGTCGAGGTAGTGCAGGAGGGCGATGCGGCAGTTGCGGTTGGGGTCGCGCTCGATGGCTGCCACCTTGGCGGGCACGCCGTCCTTGTCGCGTTTGAAGTCGATGATGCGGTACTGGCGCTTGTGGCCACCACCGCGGTGGCGGGCCGTCATGCGGCCGTAGTTGTTGCGCCCACCGGTCTTCGGCAGGGGGCCGACCAGCGACCGCTCCGGATCCTTCTTGGTGATCTCGGCGTAGTCGGAGACGGTCTGGAAGCGCCGGCCGGCGCTCGTGGGCTTTCGCTTGCGGAGGGGCATGAGAGTCCTAGGTCTCGAACAGGTCGATGCGGGCGCCGGGAGCAAGGGTGACGATCGCCCGCTTGGTGTCGGGACGCGTGCCGAAGGTGAACTGGCGGCGGTTGCGCTTGCGCTTGCCCTTGCGGTTGAGCGTGTTCACCTTCACCACCTGGACGTTGAATATGTCCTGCACGGCCTGGCGGATCTCGATCTTGGATGCGTCGGGCGAGACCACGAAGGTGTAGACGCCGGTGTCGAGCAGCCCGTAGGACTTCTCGCTCACCACCGGGCGCAGGATGATGTCGCGGGGGTTTTTCATGATGGGTCACTGCCGTCCGCGTCAGGACTGGAAGGAGCGGTGGCCGGCAATGTCGCCCGGGTGAACACGACCCAGTCGTTACAGAGCACGTCGTAGGCGTTCATCTCCGAGGCCAACATGGCCTGTGCTCCCGGAAGGTTGCGGAACGACTTGGCGGCCGCCTCGTCGTCGGGGCCCACCACGATGAGCACCTTGCCCTCGAGCCCCAACGCGCCCAGCGCGGCCTTGGCGTCGCGGGTGCGCGGTTCGCTGAAGTTCCAGGACTCCACCACCGCCACGCGGTTCTCGGCGGCCCGGTCGGACAGCGCCGACCGCAGCGCCAGCTGGACCATCTTCTTGGGGGTGCGCTGGCGGTAGCTGCGAGGCTTGGGGCCGAGGGCCACGCCGCCGCCGCGCCAGTGCGGCGCCCGGGTGGATCCCTGCCGGGCCCTGCCGGACCCCTTCTGGCGCCAGGGCTTGGCCCCGCCGCCGGAGACCTCGGCGCGGGTCCGGGTGGCCTGGTTGCCGCCCCGCTTGGCCGCCAGCTGGGCGACAACCACCTGGTGCATGACGGGGACGTTGGGGGTGACCTCGAACAGGGCGGGGTCGAGGGTGACCTAGCCGGCGGTGTCGCCGGAAGGGGTGCGTACCTGGATGTCTGCCATCGCGCTACACCGCTCCTTGGGCCGGGCTCTTGACAGCGTTGCGGATCAGCACGAGCCCGCCCCGCGGGCCGGGGACTGCGCCCTTGACCAGGATGAGGTCGCGCTCGGCGTCGGCCTCCACCACTTCGAGGTTCAGGGTGGTCACCTGCTGGGCGCCCATGCGGCCGGCCATGCGGGTGCCCTTGAACACGCGGGAGGGGGTGGCGCAGGCACCGATGGCGCCGGGCGCCCGGTGCACCTTGTGGGCGCCGTGCGATGCCCGCTGACCCTTGAAGTTGTGGCGCTTCATGACACCGGCGAACCCCTTGCCCTTGCTCACCCCGGTGACGTCGACCCGCTCGCCTGCCGCCCACAGCTCGGCGGTGAGCTCCTCGCCCACCCGGTAGCCGGCGGTGTCGTCGAGGCGCAGCTCCACCAGGTGCTTGCCCGGCTCGACTTCGGCCTTGGCGAAGTGGCCGGCTTCGGGCTTGCTGAGCTTGGACGCCTTGGTGAAGCCGACGGTCACCTGGAGGGCGCTGTAGCCGTCGGTGTCGGGAGTCTTCACCTGCACGACCCGGCACGGCTGTACCCGGACGAGGGTCACGGGAATGGCTCGGTTCTGGTCGTCCCAGACCTGGGTCATTCCGACCTTCTCGCCGACGATCGCTTTCGTTGCCATCGCTAGTGGGCCTCTACGCTCGTTCTCTGAGACGGGTGGTGTTCGGGTGGTGGTCGGGTGGTGGTCGACGGGGGCTACACGCGGGACGCTCCGCACGGGTGACCCGGCGGAGCGACGGTTGGTTGTGCTTCGGGGTACCGACCGGAGACGGCGACCGAAGACGTCGAAATAGCAGGGGTGCTGGAGCGGACGCTCCGTGAACAGAGTTGAGTATAGCGAGGTCCGAGGAGGGCTCTGACGGCACCGGATCATGCGGTCGTCAGGATGCAACCTCTGGTTGCGAAGGCGACCTAATCCTGTTGGATCTTGATCTCGATGTCGACGCCGGCAGGCAGGTCGAGGCGCTGAAGGGAGTCGACGGTCTTGGGGCTGGGCTCGAGGATGTCGAGCAGACGCTTGTGGACCCGCATCTCGAAGTGCTCGCGGGAATCCTTGTCCTTGAATGGGGACCGGATCACGGTCCAGCGCCGCTTCTCGGTCGGCAGCGGAATGGGGCCCCGGACGAGCGCCTGGGTCCGGACCACGGTCTCGACGATCTTCTTGGTGGACTGGTCGACGATCTCGTGGTCGTACGCCTTGAGCCGGATGCGGATCTTCTGGGCCATCCGATCTACTTCAAGATCTTGGTGACTCGACCGGCACCGACGGTGCGGCCACCCTCGCGGATGGCGAAGCGGAGTCCCTCGTCCATGGCGATGGGCTGGATCAGCTCCACGTTCACCTGCACGTTGTCGCCGGGCATGACCATCTCGGTGCCCTCGGGCAGGCTGATCTGGCCGGTGACGTCGGTGGTGCGGAAGTAGAACTGCGGGCGGTAGTTGTTGAAGAACGGGCTGTGGCGCCCGCCCTCGTCCTTGGTCAGGACGTAGACCTGGCCCTCGAAGTTCGTGTGCGGCGTGATGGAGCCGGGCTTGCAGAGCACCTGGCCCCGCTGCACGTCCTCCTTCTTCGTGCCCCGCAGGAGCACGCCGACGTTGTCGCCGGCCTGGCCCTGGTCGAGGAACTTGTGGAACATCTCCACGCCGGTGCACACCGTGGTCTGGGTGTTCTTCAGGCCGACGATCTCCACCGGCTCGCCCACCTTGACGACGCCCTGCTCCACCCGGCCCGTGACGACGGTGCCCCGGCCCGTGATGGTGAACACGTCCTCGATGGGCATGAGGAAGGGCTTGTCGATCTCGCGCTCGGGCTCGGGGATGAAGTCGTCGACCGCCGCCATCAGGTCGTTGATGGACGGCACCCACTCGGGGTCGCCCTCGAGGGCCTTCAGGGCCGAGACCCGCACGACCGGCGTGTCGTCGCCCGGGTACTCGTACTCGGACAGCAGCTCACGAACCTCGAGCTCGACGAGGTCGAGGAGCTCGGGGTCGTCGACGGCGTCGGCCTTGTTGAGGGCACAGACGATGTAGGGCACACCCACCTGCCGGGCCAGGAGCACGTGCTCCCGGGTCTGGGGCATGGGGCCGTCGGCGGCGGAGACCACGAGGATGGCCCCGTCGACCTGGGCGGCGCCGGTGATCATGTTCTTGATGTAGTCGGCGTGACCGGGCATGTCGACGTGGGCGTAGTGGCGCTTGGGCGTCTCGTACTCCACGTGGGCGATGGCGATGGTGATACCCCTCGCCTTCTCCTCCGGTGCCTTGTCAATCTGGTCGAACGGTGTGAACGCCACCGAGTCGTCGGAGTCGTGCAGCACCTTGGTGACGGCCGCGGTCAGCGTGGTCTTGCCATGGTCGATATGACCCATGGTGCCCACGTTGATGTGCGGCTTGGTGCGCTCGAATTTCTTCTTGGCCATCAAAAGACTCCCGGATTCCTATTCGACGCTGATTCTGACTGACATCGCCGCCTACTCGCCCCGAACCCTGGCGACGACCTCGCGTGAGATCGACTCGGGCGTTTCCTGGTACGAGTGGAACTGCATGGTGTACGTCGCTCGACCCTGGGTCCGCGACCGTAGGTCGGTAGCGTAGCCGAACATCTCGGCCAGCGGTACCTGCGCCCTGATGACCTGACTGTTGCCCCGCTGCTCCATGCCCTCGATCCGTCCCCGGCGGCTGGACAGGTCACCGATCACGTCGCCCATGTACTCGTCCGCGGTGACGACCTCGACGGCCATGATGGGCTCGAGCAGCACCGCACCGGCCAGGCGGGCCGCCTTCTTGACGGCGAGGGAGCCGGCGATCTTGAAGGCCATCTCCGAGGAGTCGACGTCGTGGTACGACCCGTCGATCAGCGTGGCCCGCACGT
>JBPCJV010000126.1:0-2975 GCA_051004925.1 Acidimicrobiales bacterium
CGGAGAGCCCACGGGGATGTCGAGGGCCAGCGTCCATCCCGGGATGGGGAACGACAGGGGCCCGGGGCTGGCCGGGCCGAAGCGCTTCAACACGGCGAGGAACGACGGGCAGCGGGCTGCGCTCAGCTTGGTGACCGCCCGCCGGAGAGCGTCCTCCTGGCCGAAGGGGACGACGAACTGGTACTGCACGAATCCCCTCCGGCCGTAGAGACGGTTCCAGCCCACCACGCCGTCGAGAGGATGGAAGAAGGAGTGGAGGGCCACGAGCTTGCCGCGCTCGAGCTTCGGCGCCCGGCCGAAGTACAGCTCGTTGAAGGCGCGCACGGTGAGGCGGTTGAGCAGCCTGCTCGGGACCCAGGGAGGAGCCTGGGCCACGGCGCCCGGCGCGAACGACAGGCACGACCGGCGCGCCTTTGCGGGCAGCTCCTCGAGGCGGGCGTGGCGTCCCCGTATGAGAACCGACCTCCCCATCGACGCGCCCCGGGCCAGGCAGTCGATCCACGCCACCGAGTACTGGTACCGGTCGTCGCCCTCGTCCATCCGGGCGAGGACGTCGTCGAGGTCGGCGGCCCGCTCGGTGTCGACGCTCATCGACGTGGTCTCGACCGGGCGCAGCCGCAGCGTCGCCGTGGACACGATGCCGGTGAGGCCCATCCCCCCGGCGGTCGCCCAGAAGAGGTCGGGGTCGCCGTCGGGCGTGAGTTCGAGGCTGCCCGTGGGCGTGTGCAGGGTGAGCCCGTCGACGTGGGCGCCGAAGCTCCCGTCGACGTGATGGTTCTTCCCGTGGATGTCGGCGGCGATGGCGCCCCCGACGGTCACGTGGCGGGTACCAGGGGTGACGGGCACGAACCAGCCCAGCGGCAGCAGGGCGCGCATGAGGGTGTCGAGGCTGACGCCCGCGTCGGCGGTGACGACCCCGTTGACCAGGTCGACGTCGCGCACCCGCGACACGCCCGTGGTGTCGACGACCAGGCCGCCGGCGTTCTGGGCGCGGTCGCCGTAGCTGCGCGCCAGGCCGCGGGCGATCACCCCTCGATCGGGGACACCCCGCTCCGGCGTTTCCCTGACCAGGCCGGGCAGATCCTCGGCCCGGTCGGGATGGGCGACGGTGGCCGCCGACGGGGCCGTGCGGCCCCAGCCGGTCAGGAGAGTCGGGTTGTGGTCGTCGGGCTCAGGCGGCATACACGCCCACCGCGAATGCGACCACCCAGAGCACCCCGAGCATCTGGAGCGCCCGGTCCGACAGGACGATCTCCTCGGGCGCCCCTCCCGCGCCGGTGTCGAGAATGAGGGCGTAGCGCAGCACGGCCAGCACGAACGGCACGATCGACAGCTGGAACCAGATGGGGGCGACGGCCAGGTCGGCCTTCTCGAAGGCCCAGAGGCAGTAGGCGGCGATGGCCACCGACGACGACACCGAGCGCACGTAGCGCAGGTAGTCGGCCGAGTAGGTGTTTAGCGTCGTCCGGTGGTCGCCCCTGTCGTCACCCAGGTCGAGGTGCTCGGCCTGGCGCTTGCCGGCCACCATGAACAACGACCCGAACGACGCCACGATGAGGAACCACTTGGAGATGGGGACGCCGACGGCCACACCGCCGGCGATGGCCCGCAGCAGGAAGCCCGATGCCACCGCGGCCAGGTCGATGACCACCAGGTGCTTGAGCCACAGGCTGTACAGCGGCTGCATGACCACATAGGTGCCGAGCACGATGGCGAAGGGCCACCCGGCCAGGGCGAAGGCCCCGACCACGCTGAGGACGAGCAGCACGACGCCTAGGGTCTTGGCCAGTCCGACCGTCACGGTGCCCGCGGCGATGGGCCGTTCCCGCTTGGTCGGGTGCCGGCGGTCGGCCGCCACGTCGAGGGCGTCGTTCAGGAGATAGGCGCCGGCCGAGGCAACGCAGAACAGGGCGAAGGCGCCGCAGGCCTCGGCGACGGCGTCGGCATGGGTGAGGACGCCGGCCGCCCCCGGCGCGGCGAACACGAGGACGTTCTTGGTCCACTGCCGAGGCCGGGCCGAGCGCAGCAGGCCCTTGAGCGTCGCGCCGAAGGTGATACGTGTGGCGGCCGGTGCCGGACCCGGATGGCGCGGTTCGCTGGGCGCCTCGGTTCTCGTCAACTCTCGATCGTCGGTGGCCACAGCTCTCTTCTCGGTGACGCCGTCGTGCGGCGCCGTCGGGGAACCGACGGGTCACTTCCGCCGCTCACGCTAGCCCCGACGACGCCGCACTTCGCGGTGCAGGAGGAGCCCGCCGTCGCCGGCGAAGGCGAGCATCTCCCGGTCTCCGGCGCTGTCGCCGTAGGCGAGAACGACGGGTGTCGTGTCGCCCATCCACTCCCGCAGGCGCCGGACCTTCTCCGACCCCCGACAATTGCGCCCGACCATCTCCCCGGTGAGGTTCCCGTCGCCGTCGACCTCCAGAAGGGTGGCGAGCGTGGCCCCGAAGCCGAGGCGGTCGGCCACCGGCGCCACCCAGAGCGCGGGTGAAGCCGAGACCACCACCAGCTCGTGGCCGGAGTCCCGGTGGCTGCGAATCCGCTCCAGGGTGTCGGCCCGCAGTCCCCTGGCGACCATTCGGTCGGCGAAGGACTCCGTCGCCTCCTGCAGGGGGGCCAGCGGCCGGCCGGCGAGCAGCCTGCGGAACAGCGTGGCCTTGGCCGCGTCGCGGGACCGCCCCCGCGGCCCGGACCGGGCCACGTCGACGGGCAGGGCGGCGAGGGCGCCCGCCGTCGGCGCCCACCCGAGGGCGTGGCCGAGGAACGGGAGCATGGTGTCGTGGCGGGTGATGGTGCCGTCGAAGTCGAAGGCGGCGACGGTGCGGCCCGGCTGCTCTGTCATGCTTTCGTCATCGTGGGCCAGACCACCCCGTTTTCGCCCGTGTGTCGGCGCGCCTCCACTCTCCCACTGTGAACCCCGCTCAGCGGGCCGCTCGGGCCCAGGGGAACCCCGCTCAGCGGGCCGCTCGGGCCCAGGG
>JBPCJV010000127.1:0-4969 GCA_051004925.1 Acidimicrobiales bacterium
GCCGAGGACGACTTCTTCGACCTCGGCGGCCACTCGCTGCTGGCCGTGAAGATCATCTCTAAGGTGCGTGAGGCGTTCGCCGTCGACGTCGCCCTCCGGGCGCTGTTCGACTCGCCCACCGTCGCCGGCCTGGCCCGGGCCGTCGACGACGCCCGTGGGCGCGGCCGGGTGGCGATCCCGCCGCTCGTACCCGTTCCCCGCGGCGACGACACCCGGCTGCCCCTGGCGCTGGCCCAGGAGCCGCTGTGGTTCCTCGACCAGCTCGTGCCCGACAACCCCTTCTTCAACATCCCCTCCGCCTACCGGCTCTCCGGCCCCCTCCAGACTGCGGCCCTGGAGGCGGCGCTGGCCGAGATCGCCGCCCGCCACGAGTCGCTGCGTACGACCTTCCCGGCTCCGGGAGGACGCCCCTACCAACGCGTCGCCGCGCCCGCACCGGTGGCGCTGGAGGTCGACGACCTCAGCGCCATGGAGCCGGCGCAGGCCGACCCCGAGGCCCGCCGTCTGGCCGCCGCCGAAGCGGCGCGGCCCTTCGACCTGGCGGGGGGCCCGCTCCTGCGGGCTCGGCTGGTGCGCCTCGGGCCCGTCACCCCGCTCATGGGGCCGCTCGGGCCCGAAGAACACGTGCTGTTGCTGACCGTGCACCACATCGTGTTCGACGGGTGGTCCACCAGCGTGCTCATGGAGGAGCTCTCCGCCCTCTACGGCGCCTTCTGCCGTCACGAGCCGTCGCCGCTGCCGGCGTTGCCCGTGCAGTACGCGGACTACGCGGTGTGGCAGCGGAGCTGGCTCGCGGGCGACCTCCTCGACGCCCACCTCGACTACTGGCAGGCCCGCCTCGCCGGCGCCCCGCCTGCGCTGGAGCTGCCCGCCGACCGGCCCCGGCCCCGCATGCCGTCGTACCGCGGCGCCATCGAGAACTTCGACGTGCCCGCCGCCACCGCACGCGAGCTGCGCGCCCTGGGGCGGTCCCGGGGCGCCACGATGTACATGACCCTGCTGGCGGCGTTCAAGGTGCTGCTGGCCCGGGCCACCGGCGTCGACGACATCGTGGTGGGGGCCACGGTAGCCGGGCGCGACCGGGCCGAGCTCGAGAACCTCGTCGGCTTCTTCGGCAACACCGTCGTGCTGCGTACCGACCTCTCCGGCGACCCTCCGTTCACCGAGGTGATCGACCGGGTGCGACGCACCGCCCTCGAGTCGTCCGAGCACCAGGACGCCCCCTTCGACAAGGTGGTCGAGAGGATCGCCCCGCCGCGCGACCTGAGCCGCAACCCCCTCGTGCAGGTCGCCTTCGATTTCCAGGAGCACGCCGCCTCCCCCGCCAGCCTCGGTGGCCTGGTGGCGTGCACCGACCTCGGTGGCTACAGCGGCGCCGAGTACGGCGCCGACCACGGGGGGGCCACCGCCCGCCTCGACCTCGAGCTGTTCGTGGTCGAGTCCGACGACGGCACGCTGGACGCCAGCCTCGTCTACGCCGACGAGCTGTACGACCGCACCACAATGGCGCGGGTGGGCGACGACTTCCGGCGCCTGCTCGCGGCCGTCGTCGCCGAGCCGGCCCGGCGCATCTCGGAGCCGACGTCTGCGGCCGAGGTGGGCGCCAGGTGATGGTGGGCTCCACGGTCGCCGACCTGCTGGAGACGGCCATGGCCCAGTGGCCGGACGCCACCGCGGTGGTGGCCGGCGACGAGGCCCTGTCCTACGCCGAGCTCGAGGCGCGGACCACCCGCCTGGCCCACCACCTCCACGGCCTCGGCGTCGGGTCCGACTCCATGGTGGGCGTCCTCCTCGAGCGCTCCGTCGACATGGCCGTCGCCCTGGTGGCCGTGCTGCGGGCCGGAGGGGCGTGCGTGCCCCTCGACCCGACGTACCCCGACGAGCGGCTGGCCTTCATGGTCGCCGACGCCGGCGTCGCGGCCGTCGTCACCCGCACGGCGCTGGCCGGTCGCCTGCCCCCCCTGCCTCCCGCTCAGGGGGCCGCTCGGGCCCTGCCTCCCGCTCAGGGGGCCGCTCGGGCCGCGAGCCACGTCCCGGTGGTCCGCCTCGACGACGACGATGCGGCGTGGGCCTCCCCCGTCACCCCGCTCAGGGGGCCACTCGGGCCCAGCTCGCCGCCCCCCCGGTCGATCGGGCCGGAGAACCTGGGCTACCTGATCTACACGTCGGGGTCCACTGGCCGGCCCAAGGGCGTGATGCTCACTCACCGGGGTCTCGTGAACCACCACCGCGCCGCTGCCTCTCTCTACGAGCTCGGGCCCGGCGACCGGGTCCTGCAGTTCTCCTCCATCGGCTTCGACGCCAGCATCGAGGAGATGTTCCCCCCGTGGACGTCGGGCGCCACCGTGGTGTTCCGTCCCGACGACGCCCCGCTCCTCGGACGTGGGTGGCTCGCGTGGGTGCGCGAGCAGCGCATCACCGTGCTGAGCCTGCCCACCGCCTACTGGCACGAGTGGATCCGCGACCTCGAGGCCTTGGGAGAGCCCGTGCCCGACGACATCCGCATCGTCGTCGTGGGCGGCGAGAAGGCGCTGGGCCCCGCGTATCGCAACTGGGCCCGGATCAGCGGCGGCCGGTCGCGCTGGGTCAACGTCTACGGCCCGACCGAGACCACCTGCATGTCCACCTTCTACGAACCGCGGCCCGGCGGCGCCGACGTGGGCGACGAGCGCGACCCGCCCATCGGCAGACCGCTGCCGAACACCACCGTGGGGGTGGTCGACGACCGCCTCGAACCGGTGGCGCCGGGCGCCACCGGTGAGCTGCTGATCGGCGGTGCCGGGCTGGCCCGCGGCTACCTCAACCGCCCGGAGCTGACCGCCGAACGCTTCGTCAGGGACGTGGCGGGTGAGCCCGGCCGCATGTACCGCACAGGCGACCTCGTGCGCCAGCTTCCCGACGGCGACCTCGACTTCGTGGGCCGCATCGACAACCAGGTGAAGATCCGCGGGTTCCGAATCGAGTGCGGGGAGGTGGAGGCGGCCCTGGTCCGCCATCCCGAGGTCGCCGCCGCCGCCGTCGTGGCCCACGACGAGCCGCCCGCCGACCAGCAACTCGTGGCCTACGTGGTGGCGGCGGCCGGGGCGACGGTCACCACCGGCGACCTGCGGCGGTTCCTGGCCGACCACCTCCCCGCCCACATGGTGCCGGGGGCGTTCGTGGTGCTCGACGCCCTGCCCCTCACCCCCAACAAAAAGGTGGACAGGACGGCCCTGCCTCCTCCCCAGCCGGCCGAAGCCGCGACCGACGCCGCCGGGGTGGGCCCGCGCTCGGCCACAGAGGAGCGGGTGGCCGCCATCTGGGCCCGGGTCCTCGGCCTCGACCCCGCAACCGTGGGCACCGACGACGACTTCTTCGACCTGGGCGGCCACTCCCTGCTCGCCACCCAGGTGATCGCCCAGCTGCGCGAGGAGTTCGGCACCGAGACACCGCTGCGGGCCATCTTCGAGGCACCCACGGTGGCCGGCCTGGCCGCCCTCGTGCAGCCCGAGGGGACCGAGGCCGAGACCACCGGCCTCACGGAGGCACCGGCGCTGACGCCGCGGCCGGCCCAGGCCGGCCCCGCCCTTCCGCTCTCCCTGGCCCAGGAGCAGATGTGGGTCCTGGAGCGGTCGGCCAACCCACCGGGCCTGTACAACATCACCGCCCTGCACCGCTTCGAGCGACCGGTCGACGAGGACGCCATTCGCCACGCCTTGCGCTACATGATCGGTCGCCACGAGACGCTGCGTACCCGGTTTCCCTCCGACACGGGCCGTCCCCAACAGATCGTCCTGCCCTCCGTCGACGTCGAGCTCGGGGTTTCCGATCTCGGCGACGTCCCGGAAGCCGAGCGGGAGCACGAGCTCCGCTGCCGCATCGTCGAGAAGGACGCCCAGCCGTTCGACCTCGACCGCGCCCCCCTGTTCCGGGCCCACCTGTTCCACCTGGACGACGCGACCAGCCGGCTGGCCGTCACCTTCGACCACCTCATCTGCGACGGCACGGCCACCTCGATCTTCGTGACCGAGCTGGTGGCCGCCTACGAGGCCATCACCGCCGGCCGGGAGCCGGACCTTCCCCCGCTCGACGTCCAGTTCGCCGACTTCTGCGTGTGGCAGCGCTCGCACGTGACCGACGACGTGCTCCGCCGCCAGCTCGACTGGTGGGCCGGCGCCCTGAAGGACGTGCCGTCCGGACCCGCGGTGGCCTTCGACCGGTTCCCCGAGACCCTGACGAGACGCATCACCTCCTGCACCTTCACCGTGGGACCCGACATCCGGCGCCGCCTCGACGACGTGGCCCGCACCACAGGAAGCACCGTGTTCGTGGTCGCCGCCGCCGCCGTGCAGGCGCTGTTCGCCCGCTACAGCGGGATCACCGACATAGTGATGAGCACCACCCTGAGCGGGAGGAACCGGGCCGAGCTCGAGGGCCTCGTCGGCATGTTCTCCGGCATCGGGCGGATCCGCAACGACCTGTCGGGCGACCCGCCGTTCACCGAGGTCGTGGCCCGGGGGCGCGAACGCGTGCTGGGCATGTTCGACAACCAGGACATCCCGTTCATGCGGGTCCGCCAGGCTCTGCTGCCGGCGTTCCCCGGCGGCGGACGGGAGCTGGCCGCCGCCCTGCCCGTTGAGTTCTCGTACTTCCACACCAGCCACGAGACGTGGGACCCGGCCAACGCCGGGGGCCAGCGGGCCCGGGGCGACACGCACGACCAGGAGCTGTTCTTCCGGGGGCAGCTCCACCCGCTCAGCGTCACCCTGCTCGACGATGGCACCGAGATCTCCGGTGAGCTCAGCTACAAGCTCGACTTCTACGAACCGGAGACCATCGCCGGGCTGGCCGGCGACCTGGTGGCCATCCTCGACGCCGTCGGGCGTGATCCGGCCCGCCGCGTGTCCGAGTTGGGTGTCACCGCCCGGTCAGCCGCTGGCCACCTCGGGCTCGGGGTCGGCCCAGCGTCCGAGTGAGCCCGGCCGCACCC
>JBPCJV010000128.1:0-14418 GCA_051004925.1 Acidimicrobiales bacterium
CTCAACCAGGCCCTGACCGACTCCTATTTCGTGGTCGCCCACCTTCACTACGTGCTGGTCGGCAGTGCCGTGTTCCCCATCTTCGCGGCCGTCTACCACTGGGGCCCGAAGATGACCGGGCGCGTCCTCGACGAACGCCAAGGCAAGATCAGCTTCTGGCTGATGTTCATCGGCTTCAACCTGGCGTTCTTCCCCCAGCATTTCCTCGGGCTCCTCGGCATGCCCCGGCGCGTCTACACCTACGAGGACGGTTTGGGCTGGGCCGCGTACAACCTGGCCTCCACCATCGGCGCGTTCATCCTGGCGCTCGGCGTGCTGGTGACGTTCGTGAACTGGTTCCGGAGCAAACGGAGAGGGGCTGTGGCCGGCAACGACCCCTGGCACGGCGAGACGCTCGAGTGGTACACGTCGTCGCCGCCCCCCCACTACAACTTCGTGACCGTCCCCACCATCCGCTCCCGCGAGCCCATGTGGGACCAACCCGAGCTGGCCGGAGGTGCCCAAGCACCACCAGACGGGGGGCGCCCCCTCACCGGGGGCCACGTCACGCTGTCGACCAGTTTGCTGGACGCCAGACCGCAGGCGATCGTCCACATGCCGCACTCGACGCCGTGGCCGTTCTACTTCGCTCTCGCCCTGACCATGCTGTTCTTCATGCTCCTCATGGAGCTGTGGTACCTCGCGGTTCTGGCCGCGGTGGCGTCAGCAATGACCATGGTCGGCTGGTACTGGCCCCGGAACCAGACCCAGGAGACCTGAGGATGGCCGCGGGCACGCACGAGATGACGATCGCCGAGACGGGGATGCCCGGAGAGGTCCTCCCCGAGCACGCGGTGGGCCCGAGGTCGTTCGCCTGGTGGGGGATGGTCTGGCTCATAGCCACCGAAGCGACGCTGTTCGCCCTGCTCATCGCCAGCTACTTCTACCTCCGGTTCCGGAGCCCGGAGTGGCCACTCGGTGACATCGAGGCCCCGAAGCTGGAGCTCCCGCTGATCATGACCGCCATCCTGTGGTCGTCGAGCATCCCCGTCCACTACGCCGAGAAGGCTATCGAGAAGGGCAAGCAGCGGCGGCTCAGGTGGGGGCTGGGAATGGGCTTCGTGCTCGGCGCCACGTTCCTGGTGCTCACTCTCGCCGTCGAATGGCCCGAGACCCTGCATGAGTTCGACCCGCGGACCAACGCCTACGGCTCGATGTACTTCACCATCACAGGGTTCCATCTCAGCCACGTCGTCGTGGGGCTGTCGGTCAGCGCCTTCGTCCAGGTCCGGGCCTGGCAGGGGGCCTTCGACGAGATGAAGCACGTCTCGGTGCAGAACTTCGTCATGTACTGGCACTTCGTCGACATCGTGTGGTTGTTCGTGCTCCTGTCCGTCTACATCTCCCCTCACTTCTGATGAGCGTCGAGAGCGACGAGTCCCGAGAGGAGGCCCTCGAGGAGGCCGGCGAGCAGATCAGCAAGGACGAGCGCCGCGGCTCGCTGGCGCTCTGGTTCGGCGTGCTCGGCAGCCCCCTGGCGTGGGCCGGGCACCTCGGGGTGAACTACTCGCTCGAGGAGTGGTTCGCCTGCTCCGAGTCGGCGAAGGAGAAGGGCGAGATCCTCGGTGTCGGCGTGAAGACGTTCTCGGTCGTGTTCAACAGCGCCATGTTGGCCGTTGCGCTCCTCTCCGGCCTCGTCGCCTACGGCTGCTGGAAGAAGCTGCGAGGGCCCAGCGGGGACGAGGCCGACGAGAGCTTGGAACGGGCCCGGTGGATGGCGTTCGCCGGCATCGTGGAGGCCGCGCTCTTCCTGGGCATCATCCTGCTCGGCTACCTGCCGGTCCTGACGCTCGACGTGTGCGAGACGACCCCGTGATGCTGGCCCACCAGGTCATCGCTCCCTCGGACCTGGCCTGGTCGTGGACGTTCGAACCCATCCTGGTGACCACCCTCGCGGTGACTGCGTTCGTCTACGGACGAGGTCGGGCCCGGCTCGGCCGGCGCATCGTCCGGCCCGACGGGAAGCGGCGCGCCCTCTCCTTCTACGGAGGGCTATTGGTCCTCGCCACCGCCCTGCTGTCGCCCCTCGACGCCCTGGCGTCGAGCCTGTTCTCCGGGCACATGGTGCAGCACCTCCTCCTCATGGTCGTCGCCGCGCCCCTGCTCGTGTACGCCCGACCAACGGCCGCCCTCGTCGCCGGTCTGCCGACGGGAGGGCGCGACCTGGTACGGCGAGCCGGCGGGCGCGGCCCGGACTCACGATCCGGAGCACTGCGAGGAACCGCACGCCTGGCGGCCTACCCCCTGGTCGTGCTGATCGTCGGCGCCCTGGCTCTGTGGGCGTGGCACATGCCGGTGCTGTACGAGGCGGCGCTCGCCCACGAGCCCGTCCATATGCTCGAGCACGCCAGCTTCGTCGGCGCGGCCCTGCTGTTGTGGAGCGTGGTGTTCGCGAGTGGCGCCCGGCGTGGCGTGCCCCGTCCCGTCGCCATCCTGCTGGTGTTCGCCTCGGGCGTGCAGAGCACCGCCCTCGGCGCCGTCCTCCTCTTCGCCTCGACCCCCCTGTACCCCGCGCACACGGCGGGGGCGAGGTTGTGGGACGTGTCTCTCCTGGAGGACCAGGAGGTGGCCGGCGCCCTGATGTGGGGGCCGCCGGCGCTCCTGTACGTCGTGGTGATGGGGTGGCTCCTGGTCCGGTGGTTCGCAGAGATGGACGAGGCCTTCCCGGAACCGTCGCTGGTAGCAGCCGGGGAACGCGCATGAGGCGAGGACTCGTTCCCCTCCTGCTCGTGCTCGGCACGGCCACCGTGGTCGGATGTGGCTACCTCACCGCGGAGCCGGAACCGTATCGGCCTCCGGCCTACTACGGTCCGCCGGCGGCGGCGGCGGGATCGGCAACGGTCGACATCGGCCAGCACCTCTATTCGAGGGACTGCGCCTACTGCCACGGCAGCGACGGGAAGGGCACGACCCAGGGCCCTGACCTCACGGTGGGGACGAACGGTGGGGCCCTCACCGACTTCGTGCTCCGCACCGGTCGGATGCCGGTTGCCGCGCCGGTCGACCAGATGGAGCCGGGGGAACCGGTGTACGACGAGCGGGAGATCGCCGCCATCGTCGAGTACGTCACCACCCGATTCCACCCCCCCGGCCCCCAGGTCCCGCACATCGACCTCGCCAAGGGCGAGCTGGCGGTGGGCCAGGAGGTGTACCAGGAGAACTGCGGGGCCTGCCACGCCTCGACGGGGATCGGCGGGGCGATGCTCATCCATCCCGACGACGACGAGCCACGAAAGACGAGGGGGATCGTCATCCCGAGCTTCGAGCATTCCGGTCCCCAGGCCGTCGCCGAGGCCGTGCGGACCGGGCCGGGGAGCATGCCCGTGTTCGGGACGCGGGCCATCTCGGACCACGAGCTCGAGCCGCTGCTGCGCTACATGAACTACCTGGAGGACCCGGCCGACGAAGGAGGCGCGCCCATCGGACGCGTGGGCCCGGTCGTCGAGGGGGCGGTGGGATGGCTCGTCGGGCTCGGCGCGCTGCTTCTGGTCATCCGGTGGATCGGCACGAAAGCCGGGGAGGTGGAATGAGTACGAAGAGCAGGATGATGGACCCCGGCGCAGGGCCCGCCGGGCCCACGGCGATCGTGGTGGCCCTCGGCGTCTCCATCGCCGCCGCGGTGGCCGTGACCGTCGTGTACGCCCTCGGGGGGCAGCCACAGCTCGAAGGCGCCCTGCTCGGCCTGGCGCTGGGCGGCGTGGCCGTCGCCCTCATCGTATTCGCCCGGCGCATGCTCCCCGGAGGCCACTTCGTGCAGGTGAGGGAGGACCTGCCCGGGACGGCGGACGAGCGCGCCTCGGTGGCGGCTGCCTTCTCCACCGGCACCGAGCCCATGGAACGTCGCAGCCTGATCGTCAAGATGCTCGGGCTGGCCGTCGGGGCGCTGGGCCTGGCCGCCCTGTTCCCGGTCCGCTCGCTCGGGACCCGCCCGGGCCAGTCACTACGGGTCACCGACTGGAAGCGCGGCACTCGAGTGGTCACGGGGAGCGGGGAACCCGTGCGCCTCGACGAGATCGACGTGAACACCTTCCTGACCGTGTTCCCCGAGGACCACCCGCACTCGGCCGACTCCCAGACCATCCTGCTGCGCCTCCCGTCCACCGTCCGGGCGCCCGGTCCACCTGACTGGACGGTCGAGGGCGTCGTCGCCTTCTCGAAGATCTGCACCCACGCCGGCTGCCCGGTCGGCCTGTACCAGGCGGATACCCAGGAGCTCCTCTGTCCCTGCCACCAGTCGACCTTCTCCGTACCCCAGGGGGCCAAGCCGACGTTCGGGCCGGCGACCCGCCGTCTTCCGCAACTGCCCATCGGTGTCGACGACCGGGGGTTCGTGGTGGCCATGGGCGACTTCACCGAACCGGTCGGGCCCGGGTTCTGGAACCGCTCCCGATGATCAACCGGCTTTCGCGCTGGATCGACGATCGCCTGTCGGCCGCCTCGTTCACGCGGCACGCGCTCAACAAGGTCTTTCCCGACCACTGGTCGTTCATGCTGGGCGAAGTGGCGATGTACTCCTTCGTCGTCCTTCTTCTCACCGGGATCTTCCTGACCTTCTTCTTCGACCCGAGCGTGGCCGAGACGACCTATCAGGGTTCCTACGAGCCCCTACGGGGGGCGACGATGTCCGAGGCCTTCCGCTCGACGGTCGAGCTCAGCTTCGACGTCCGCGCCGGGCTGGTGATGCGCCAGGCCCACCACTGGGCGGCGATCGTCTTCATCGCCTCGCTCGTCCTGCACCTGCTCCGCGTGTTCTTCACCGGCGCCTTCCGGCGACCTCGGGAAATCAACTGGATCGTCGGAGTCACCCTGTTCATCCTCGCCTTCTTCAACGGCTTCACCGGATACTCCCTCCCCGACGACCTGCTGTCGGGCACTGGGCTCCGGATCGCCTACTCCATCGCCCTTTCCGTGCCCGTGATCGGGTCATGGCTGGCGTTCCTGGTGTTCGGCGGCGAGTTCCCGGCGCACGAGATCATCCCCCGGCTGTTCATCACCCACGTCATGATCGTCCCCGGGCTGATCATCGGTCTGATGACGGTGCACCTGGCCATCATCTGGCGCCAGAAGCACACCGATTTCCCGGGACCGGGGCGCAGGGAGACGAACGTCGTCGGCAGCCGGCTCTGGCCGACGTACGCGGCCAACTCGATCGGACTCTTCTTCGCCGTGTTCGCGGTGTTGATCGCCATGGGTGGGCTCCTGCAGATCAATCCCGTGTGGCTCTACGGGCCCTTTCACCCCGACCAGGTTTCCTCGCCGGCGCAACCCGACTGGTGGCTCGGGTGGACGGAGGGGGCGCTCAGGATCTTTCCCCCCTGGGAGATCCGCGCCTTCGGCTTCGAGATCTCGAACCCGTTCTTCCCCGGCGCCCTGCTTCCCGGCATCACCTTCGGGCTGCTCTACCTGTGGCCGTTCCTGGAAGCGCGCATCACCCGCGACCGCGACCCGCACCACATCCTCGACCGGGCCCGCGACCGGCCCATCCGAACGGCACTGGGCATGACGACGCTCACGTTCTACGTCGTGCTCCAGGTGGCGGCGAGCAACGACCTCCTCGCCAACAAGCTCGGTGCCTCGGTGGCGACCATCACGCGGGTCTTCCAGGTCCTCGTGATCGTCCTGCCGCCCGTCGTCGGCTACGTGACGTACCGGCTGATGAAGGGCCTGCAGGTGAGCAGGGCCGAGCGCTTCTCGACGGTCCCCATCGACGCCGTGCTCCACCCGAAGCGGTACGACCGCCCGCCGGAAGAGAGAACGAGTGAAGACTCAGAAGAGTCAGCAGCCCCGAGCTAAGCTTCGCGTCCAGTCGGTCGAAGGCGGGCGATGGACGTGGTGCTACGTCGAGCCCGACGTCGAGCTCTTCAGCAACGAGACGTACGCGACGGCCGACGACGCCAGGCGCCTGGCCCGCCGGGCCTACCCCGACGTCGCGTTCGCAGAGGGTACAAAGGAGCCGTGAGCGGCGACACCCCCTGGACCGGCTATCACGACCTGGTCGCCGACCTCGACTTTCCCATGCTCATCGTGCCGGCCACCTCGGACGGGGAACGGGCGGGGTGCCTCGTGGGCTTCGCCGCCCAATGCAGCATCGAGCCCCTGCGCTTCATGGTGTGGATCTCGAAGAAGAACCGCACCTATTCGGTGGCCATGCACTCCTCCGTGCTGAACGTGCACTTTCCCTCGTCGGCCGACCGGGGCCTGGCCGAGCTGTTCGGCGGGCAGACGGGTGACACTGTGGACAAGTTCTCGCGGTGCCTCTGGCGGGAGGGTTCATCGGGTGTGCCGGTGCTGAGCGACTGCACCCGGTGGTTCGCCGGCCGAGTGCTGGAGCGCACCGACGGCGGCGATCACATGGGGTTCATGCTCGAGCCCGTCGACGGGGCCGTGGGCCCGTGGGCGGGACAGCTCGGGTTCCAGCAGACGATGGACATCGAGCCCGGCCACGGCGCCTGAGGGGAGAGAGACGCGCCCGTCGCGTGTCTAGAAGATCAGGGTGCTGGATCAGGGTCTTTCCCTGATGACTCTCCGCAGGCCTCCCGTTACCGTCCTCACCGGTGGCCGATTTTCCCATATTCGGAGAAGGCCACGCTGCGCCCCACGAGGGGCACGGCTACTGACATTCAGTCCATTGGAGGGACGAAATGACCACAATGAAGAAGCGTAAGGTGCTGGTGTTCGGGTCGGTGCTTGCCACCGCCGTCATCACCGGCGGGGTTGCACTCGCCGCGTCCACATCGAACGGGGGCTACGGCGACCTTCGCAGGACCGTGCGGTACTCGGCCGACCCGACGGCCACGAGCAGCGTGACCTACGCCACGGTGCCCGGTGCCCTTGTCGACGTCGCGGTGCCCACCAACCGCTTCCAGCAGGTCCTGGCCCGCTTCACCGCCGAGTCACGCTGCGACGGGGGTCCGGTCAACAGCTACTGCACCGTCCGCATCCGGGCCCCCAACCTGGGCACCAACGTCGTCCGCGACTTCCAGCCCCAGCCGAACTTGGACTTCGCCTTCGACTCGGCATCGACGGACAACTGGGAGAGCAACTCGATGGCCCGGGTGGCCCACCTGGAGTCGGGCACGTGGCGCCTCGAGGCCCAGTACGCCGTGAACAACCCCGCTAACACCTTCCGGGTCGATGACTGGACGCTGGAGGTCGACCAGCTCAACGAGACGCCTGTGACCTAGGCAGGGCAATCCAACTCGGAACCGTGAGCGAAAGGGGGCCACACTCGTGGCCCCCTTTCGCCGCTATCACCGGGGTCGGCTTCGACGTGGAGGGGGGCCACGCGCAGCTCCCACCGCCTCCTGGCCGCTCCCGGGCCCTCGCCGCCCTCCAGGCGCGCGCCCCGGCGGCGGGGGGCGGTGGGTCGGCTCGGTGGGGCGCGCCGCGTTCAGCGGGCTGACGGGTGCGGGACCGAACCGTCCCGGCGGGGGCGGATGGCCCACCGGAGAGCCACGCCCAGTCCCAGGGCCAGGAGGCCCAGGGGCAGCACGCCCGCAGATCCTGTCGCCGCCAGCGCACCGGACACGGCCGGCGGCGCCGTGGTCACGGGCGGAACCGGGGGCTGCGGGCTCCCCGGCGGGACGACCTCGTCGGCGACGACCGACTCGCACACCACCTGGCCGATGACGGCGTCAGCCGTCACATCCGACGGCACCACGCCGCCCCCCGCCACCTCGAAGTCGGCGTGCACGGCGGTGACCACGAGCCTGGTCGAGTTGCCTCCGGGCCCGACCCCCTTGGTCACGACCTGCTCGTTGAGAGTAATCGTGCCGACCCCGGCGACCGGTATGACGGTGTTGGGTGCGGGGGTCGGCGTGGGCGGGAACGGTGCTCCGTTGAGTACGCCATCGGTGATCACCGTGGTGCCCGTGGCGCCGTTGGCGTCGGCGGTGCAGGAGCTGAAGATCGACGAAGCGGTGGCGACGACGGGGAAGGGGAAGCCGGGAGGGATGCTCGGCCCCGGGCCCAGGAGGACGTCCTCCGCCTCCGCCTCGGCCTCCACCCGCCCCGTGCCGTCGGGGCCGGCCACGTTCTCGGCCACCGTGGCCACGGTCAATGGACCCGACGTGAAGGTGACGAACGGGTTGGGAGGGGTGACCGCGGCCGAGGGGGCCGAGTCGGTAAAGGGCCCGAGCGCCGCTGGAGGCGAAGCCTCGTCGGCGGTCAGGCTCACCGTGGGGGTCGGGGGGATGACGCCCAGGTCGCCGGTGACGGCCACGCCGGTGGCGCCACTCGACACCGAGTTCACGTCGAGTGATGCCGCCGCCGGAGATGCCTGCACGACGACGGCCACGAGCACCGCGGTCAGCGCCGCCCACCGCCGTGGTCGGTTGATCATCTGGAGTCGATCGAAAAGGTGGGGCAGGTCATCGGGGCACCCTCGTTCCTGGTGGGGGATCGTAGCTCGCGGGCATGACCACCGAGCGGTTCGCCTGAGGCCGCTCAGCGGTCGCCTGCGAAACGGCGCAGGACCTCGTCGGCGAACTCCGGCCAGGCCGCCAGGGCCCAGGGCCCGAACTGGCGACGGCTCAGAGCCGCGCAGGCCAGGCCGGCCCGGGGGTCGACCCAGAGGAAGGAGCCGCAGGCCCCGAAGTGCCCGAAGGTGGCCGCCGAATTGGCGCGCCCCGTCCAGTGCCGCGCCTTGTCGCCCCGGAGCTCGAACCCCAGCCCCCAGTCGAGGGGCTCGAAGCGCCCGATACCCGGAAGCACGCCGCCCAGGCCGGGGAAAGCCACCGTGGTCGCGGCACGGAGCGTGGCCTCGGACACGAGCGTGGGTCCCAGCAGCTCGGCGGCCAGTCGCAGCAGGTCGTCGAGCGGCCCGACCATCCCGGCTGCCGCCGACCCCTCGAGCCGGGTGCCGCGCATGGCCAGCGGCTCGACCACCGCCTCGCCGACGTAGCGCTCGAAACCCATCCCGGCCCTGTCGGCCAGCGTGGCGGCCAGGACCTCGAAGCCCTCGTTCGAGTAGATGCGCATGTCCCCTGGCGCGGCGCGGATGTGGGCGTCGTCGAAGGCCAGGCCCGACGCGTGGGCCAGCAGGTGGCGCACGGTCGAGCCCGGCGATCCTGCGGGTTCGTCGAGGTCGAGGGTGCCCTCTTCGACGGCGACCAGGGTGGCCAGAGCGGTGACCAGCTTGGTCACCGACGCCCATGCGCTCGGACGACCGGGGTCTCCCCACACGACCAGGGTCGTTCCCCCCTCGCCTACCACCCCGGCGGCGGCCTCGGGGGCCGGCCACCCGGCGAGCGGGTCAGGGGCCGGCACTACGTCGCTTCGGCGCGCTTGGCCGCCTGTTCGAGCACACGGAGGAGGTCGTCGCCGTAGCGATCCAGCTTCACCGGGCCGATGCCGGTGCAGCGGGCCAGGGCCACCAACGAGGTCGGAGCCCGGTCGGCGATGCCCCGCAGGTGGGCGTCGCTCATCACCACGTACGGCGGCATGTTCTCTCTGCGGGCCTGGTCGGTACGCCACGCCCGCAGGGCCTCGAAGGCGGCCTCGCCGGCCGGGGAGAGGGCCTGGGCGGGCGGGCGCGCCCGCTTCGTGCGCTCCTGGGCGGCGCGCTCGGGTGCCCGCACGGCGGGGGCGGCGGCGACGCCGGTGAGCTCGTCGAGGAAGGGGGACGGCGCGCCGGCGTCAGCCAGGACGACGGCCGAGGTCCGGGCCCGGGTGATACCCACGTGGAAGATGCGGCGCTCCTCCTCCACGTCGTCAGAGAGCCGGTGGGGAAACAGCCCGTCGGACGCGCCGAAGACGATCACGCGGGGCCACTCCCGGCCCTTCACCTTGTGCACCGTGGACAGGTGGACGCCCTCGCCAGCGGTGGCCGCGATCATCGACCGCAGCCAGTCCTCGAACGTGGCCGGGTCGGGGTGCAGGGCGGCCACCTGCTCGAGGGCCCACAGGTCGTCACCGTGGGCTGAACGATCGACGGCGCCGCGCGACGAGTCGAGGGCGTCGAGCGCCGAGTCGAGTCCGATGCGGGTACGGATGGTGCTGAGCACCGAGGCGGTGTCACCGCTCCTGACCGTCTCGGCCAGCAGTTCGATGTCGGCGACGTATCCGGCCACGCGGTCGGAATCGTCGCCCGACAGCCACTCGCCCAGGCGCTCGCGCTCGGCCAGCGAGGTCTGGGGCCGCTTGGTCATCATGGTCAGCACGTTCCTGGCGATCCGGCGGGGCGGGCGCCACACGGTGGCCGACCCGTCGGCGCCCGCGATGTGGTCGGGGTCCAGGCCCATGCGCAGGTAGGCGAGGGCGGCCGCCGAACCCGTGCGGGAGAGCACCTCCGGCCCCACCGCTCGCGCGCACGGTACGCCCGCCTCGGTGAGCAGCACCTGGATGGGGAGGAGTACGGAATTGACCCGGGCGAGCACTGCGATGTCGGTCGTCGAGGCGCCCTCGGCGCGCCACGCCGTCACCTGGTCACGCGCCGCCGTCGACAACTCGGCGACGGTCCGCAGATCGAGGTCGCCCGCCGCCTCGGCACGGCCGGGTAGGGGGGCGATCCGCTTCGGAAGCCGGCGCCGGTTGTACCCGAGCAGCCGGCTGGCGGAATCCACGACAGCCGGGGGGCACCGGTAGTTGACGGTGAGGTCGTACGACGCCGCCCCCGGGAAGTACCGCCCGAAGTCGATGAGGAACCCGGGGTCGGCGCCCGCGTAGCCGTAGATGACCTGGTCGTCGTCGCCCACCCCGAACACCGACGCCGCGGGCCCCGCCAGCAGCCGCAGCAGCAGGACGTGAGCGGGGGTGAGGTCCTGGAACTCGTCGACCAGCAGGGTCCTGGTCGTGGCCCGGGCGCGGGCGCGCGTCTGGGGGTCGGCCAGGCAGATGCACACGGCCCGGTAGATCTGCTCGTCGAAGTCGACCAGGTTGCGCTCGGCCAGCAGGGCCCGGTAGGTGGGGAAGGCCTCGGCCACGCCGGCGGCGTCGGGGATGCGAGCCTCGGCCTCGACGGGGTCGACCAGGCCCAGGCGGATTAGCGAGAGGGCGTCGAGGTAGGGCGCGAGGGGATCGGCGTTGGCCCGGTGGCGGACCTGCACCACGCGCTCGACCAGGCCCCGGGCCTCCCGCTCCTCGACCACCCTCGGGCCGCTGGCCATGGCGCAGATGGAGAGACCCAGGGAGTTCAGGGTGCGGATCGTGGGACGCAGCGGCGTGGTGCGCTCCCGCAGCTCGTCGGCCGCCTTCACGTTGTAGGCCACCGCCGTGAGCAGGTCGGGCTCGTGGTTCCGGTCGGCCAGGAGGTGGCGCAGCCGGGCCGTGAGCACCCTGGTCTTGCCCGAGCCGGCGGGGGCGATGATCCGGGCCGGGCCTCCCGGGTGGGTGACCGCGGCCATCTGGTCGGAGGCCAGTTCCTCGGACGGGGGGCGGTCGCTCCCCCGGGTGAGGCGGCCGGAGTCGATCGAGTCACGGTGCACGACGGCCTCGGCCACCGCCACCGGTTGACGGGGCCCGCCGTCGCACCAGGCGGGGGTGCCGTCGGACAGCACGAGGTCGGCGGGACCACCCGGTTCCGCCCCGGGGTCGAGGCGGGCGGCCCGGACGGCGTGCCACCACACCGGCTCCTCGCCGGGGCGGCGGCCGTCGTAGGTGTTGGCCCAGACCAGGAACTGGAGGCGTTCCCGGCTCAGCTCGTGGGCGGGGCCGACCACGTAGGGGGGCCGGCGCTCGGACTCGGGCTGGCGCAGGAAGTCGGCCTCCAGATGCAGTTCGACCACCACCCGCCTCCGCTGCGACCAGGCCTCGTGCAGCGCCTTCGTGGGCTTGTCCGGCTCGGCGAGCGTGCCCTCGTCGACGACCACCCGCTCGACGTCCTCCCACCCCGCGGGCACCTCGCCGCCGGGGCCGACCACCAGGCCGCGCCCCAGCGCGTCGGGCCCCGGAAAGCTCATGGCCCGGCACCGTAGCGCCGGGGTGTGACGCCGAAATCTCCGTTCTGGGCAGGTTTCGGGGGGTCCTGGCCCCCCGAAACCTGACCGGAACGAGGAAACCTCACGGCCGGCGGCCGACGACAAGGTGGTGGGGGTGGGGGTAGCCCTTGTGGAGTGGGAGGTGGCGGACGTCGAGGCATTCGGCCGCCATCCACCGGCCCATCTCGGCGGGATCGACGAACGTCATCTTTCCGCCGACGGTGATGCCCAGCAGCCGCACCGACGCGGTCTCCTGGACCTGGTTCCACCGGAACTTCCACCGTGGCTCCAGCGCCATCTCCTTCACCACCAGCACCCCACCGGGAGCCAGGCGGGCGGCGCACTCGGCCAGCAGCCGGCGCTGGGTGGCCTCGTCGAGCAGGTATGCCACGTCGACCACGACGATGGCGTCCCACGGGCCGGCGGGCAGCTCACCGGGCGGAGCCACGGTGATCTCGACCGAGGCGCCCTGCGACCGCGCCCGGCCGGTGGCGGCGCGGGCGTGGGGCACCTTGCGCTCGTCCACGTCGACGCCCACCACGGTGCGCTCGGGGCCGCTCACCGCGGCCAGCAGGGAGAACACGCCGTGGCCGCAGCCCACCTCGAGGACGCAGCCCGCCCGTGGAAGCTGGGCGGCCACCGCCCGGAAGGGGCACGTCCACCATCGCAGCCGTACGTGCGCCCGCACCGCCGGTGGGGCGTCGGCGTAGAGGGGCAGGATCTGGCGCGTGGAGCTGGTGCGGGCCCGCCCCCAGCCGGGGGCGGTCATCTCCCGGAGTCGGTAGGCCCGAGCGGCCTCCTGAGCGGGGTGACGGGTCCCGCCGGGAGGTCGGCGTAGGTGGCGAGGGTGAAGCCCAGGTCGCGGACTGCCCGGTGGGCGGCCGGGCTGGTGAGGGCGTCGAGCTCGGTGGCCCAGTGGTAGTCCCACGCGTACCGGTGGCGGTCGGGGTCGTCGGGCTCGCCGGGATGCACCGTGAGCTCGACCGAGGGTGCACCGTGGCCAGCCAGCCGCCCGAGGATGGTCTGGAGCCGGGCGTGGTCGAGCTTGCCCGACACCTCGATGCCCGTGCCGTCGCGTGGATAGCGCAGCCCCACCTCGTCGGCCCGGCGGGCCAGGCGGCGACTGAGCACGGTCACACCCGCGGCGAGGGGCGACGCCCCCCGGTAGTGGGGCACGCGGACGGCGGGGATGTCGTACCGGCAGACCAGGGCGAGCACGACCGCCCCCACCGGCGGCCACAGGTGGAGGTGCTGGTGGGCGTCGAGGTGGCCGATGGGCAGGCCCAGCTCGAGCACGGAGTCGAGTTGGGCCGTGAACTCGCGCCGCAGGTCGTCGGGATCGACGCGCCGGGCGATCATGCGGGAGAGGAGGGTCTTGTAGCTGTGGTGGAGGTGGCCCCGAGCGTCGACGAGGGTGGGGATCTCGGCGGCCGACAGCAGCGGTGGGTCCTCCCCCACCGCGGCCAGGTGCACTCCGAGCCCCAGCGTGGGAACGTCGGCCAGCCAGGGCGCCACCTTGGGATACGCGGGGCCGAGGGCCAACACCGAGGTGCTCGTGACGATGCCGTCGCGGTGGCCACGCATGATCCCCGACGAGATGCGCTCGGTGAGCCCGTAGTCGTCGGCGTTGACGATGAGGAGCGCGCTCACGACAGGTACGAGCCCCGGGCGAACAATGAGGTCATCACCAACAATGCACCGCCGCTGGCTCCCAGCGCCCACGGCCGGAGCTTGGGGTGCTCCACGAGCAGGTCGGCGCCGGCGGCGAAGCACGGGAAGGCGGCGAGGACGTAGCGCCCCGACCCGAAGAAGTCCTTGGTGGAGAAGGCGGCCAAGCCGACGGCAAGGACGCAGAACACGCCGTAACCCCACCCGAAGCGGCGGAAGACGCGCGGCACCATGGCCAGGGCCACGAGGACCACGATGGGGTGGGCCACGTAGGCCAGCCACGACGGCGGGTCGCCGAAGTTGGTGACGCCCTTGAAGAACTCGACCTTGAACCACGTGCGGGGACCCGCCCCCTGACCCCAGTACTGCTCCACGTCGGCGAACAGGAACGGGTTGTCGAATCGCCGGGCCAGGAAGAAGGCGTACGCGCCCAGGCCGGCCACCGACACGAGAATCGGCGCGTCGCGCCAACTGAGGCGGCGCAGGTCGACCAGCGGCAGCCGCCCCGATCGCGCCGTGGCCTCGCTGTCGTCGTCAGCGCGGTCGTCGTCAGCGCCCTCGGCTGTGGCGCCGGTGCGCCCGCCGTCGACCTTGCCCCGCGGGAAGACGCCGCGCCGCTCCATGGCCCGCACGACGAGCCCCGCGACCACGACCAGCCCGATGGGGCGGGCGGCGGTGGCCACCGCTCCGGCCAGGCCGGCCAGCCAGATGTGGTCGCTCTCGAGAAGGAGGAAGGCGGCGAGCAGGGCGGCGATGAACAGGGCATCGGCGTACACCGCGCCGAACAGGTAGAAGG
>JBPCJV010000129.1:0-5410 GCA_051004925.1 Acidimicrobiales bacterium
CTTCCTCGCCCCGCCACACCTCCTCGACCTCCGCCGACGCGGGCAGGCAGGTGATGACGACGTCGCAGGCCTCGGCCATGGCCTTGTAGCTGTCGGCCGTCTCGGCCCCCTCGTCCTTGAGCTCGTCGGCGTTGCTGCTGTCGCTGTAGACGACGAGCTCGTGGCCCGCATTGATGAGGTTCTTGGCCATGGGTTTGCCCATGATCCCGAGACCCACGAAACCAATCTTGCCTTCGGCCACTGGCACCTCCCGGTCGCTAGAGATTCAGGTCGTTGACTCCTACGTCCTCCCCCCGCTTCTCCGCGGGCAACCACGCGAGGCTGTCGTCGGTGGTGTCGGTCGTCGGCTTGTACTCCAAGCCGATCCAGCCGTCGTAGGAGAGCTCCTCCAGGACGCCGAACAGGTACCGGTAGTTCAGTTCGCCCGTGCCCGGTTCGCCGCGGTCGGGCGAGTCGGCCACCTGGACGTGGGTGATGCCGCCGATGTGCTCGCGCAGGGTGGCCGCCACGTTCCCCTCCATGCGCTGCATATGGTAGGCGTCGTACTGGAGCTTCACGTTGTCGCGGGCCACGCTATCGACGAAGTCGGCGGCGGCCCGGGTGGTGTGCAGCAGGTACGGCCCGTTCTCGAAGGTGTTGACCGCCTCGATCATCACCTCGATGCCGTGCTCGGCGGCCTGGTCGGCGGCCCACCCGACGTTGTCGCGGGCCAGCTCGAGCTGCTCCTCGGTGTCGACCCCGTCGAGCTCCAGGCCCATGAGCGCGTTGAGCCGCGGGCAGCCCACGCTACGAGCCAGCTCCAGGGCCACGGGCACGTTGTCGCGGAACTCCTGCTTGCGCTCGGGGTCGCTCACCAGGCCCCGGTCGCCGTTGGGCATGTCGCCGGCGTCGAAGTTGAACAGGGCCACGTGGAGGCCGGCGTCTTTGATGGCGGACTCGACTCGGCCGAGGTCCTCGCCCGACGGCCACCAGAACTCGACGGCGGTGAAGCCGGCGTCCGCGGAACGCCCGAAGCGCTCCACGAAGTCGACTTCTTTGAACAGCATCGACAGATTCGGGCAGAACCGCATGGTCTCGACCAACTCCCTGGAGCTGTTGCCGCACCGAAAGCTAGGTCGGGTGGTCAACCCGGTCAAGGGTCCGAGGTTCGCTCAGCCCGCCTGGCCCAGCTTGGCCTCCGGGCGTAGGTCGCCCGCCACGCCTTCGCCCAGCGCGGCGAGGGCCAGGGCCCGTCCGAGGGCGGGCGCCTGCTTGAACAGGTTGTGGCCGGCGACGAAGAACATGGTGTCGGCCTCCCACACCGCCACGCCGTCGGGCCCCCACGGCAACTCGGTGACCCAGCAGTGGCGGTACCCGACGGGCTCGGGGTCGAGCCCGGGCAGGGCCTCGGCGACGTAGGCCGCGGCCCGGTCGCCCAGGGCGCCGAGCGCGCCAGGATCGGCGAGGCTGCCGTCGTCGTCGACCTCGACCGTGTGGCTCAGCCCCAACGAGTAGCGGCGGTTGCCGGGTGCGGGCGTGCCATAGGTGCCGGTCTCGCCGAAGTGGCCGCTGCCGTCCTGGAGGCAGGCCAGCCGCGCCGGCGGCTCGCCGCGGACCGCGAAGGTGAGGCGGACGTGCGCCGCCGCCCGCACGGGGATCGCCAGCCCCACGCCCCGCGCCAGCCGGGCCGTGCCCCGCCCGGCGCAGACGACGACGCTCGAGTGCTCGGCCCGGCTGCCTCCGGCCTGCACCTCCACCCGGCCACCTCCGAGGGGGCGGACGGCGATGACCTCGTCGGTCACGAGCCTGCCACCGAGGGCGGCGGCCAGGGACTCGACGGCCGCCGAGGTGCGGATGGCTCCCCCGTCCTCGTCGAGCACCGCCGGGCCCGTGTACCCGGCCAGCAGCGGGAGTCGCTCGGCGACCTCGGCCGGCTCGATGGCGCGGGCCGGCGCGCCGCCCACGTCGTCGAGCACCCGTAGGCGGCGCTCGGCCGGGGGGCCGAGGGCGACGACGCCGTCGGCCGAGACCAGCTCGACACCCAGGCGCTCCTGCCACTCGTTCCACACGGCCCGGCTGCCGACCGCGAACCGGACGAGGCGGGGGTCGTCGTGGGCGTGCCGGAAGATGCGCCCCTCGCCGCCGGACTGGCCGTTCCCCGGCTTCCCGCTCTCGTACACCCGGACGCTCGCCCCCCGCTCGACGAGGCCGTACGCCGTCGAAAGGCCGACGATGCCGGCGCCGACCACGGCGATGCTCATGGGGCCGCTTCCCGCCCCATGAGATTTTTGCCGGGGACTGGGCAAGAATGTCGACAGGCCGAGCAGTGAGGTGCGACGTGATCGATGCCCAGCTGGTGGAGACGCTGAAGCGGATCTGCGGGCGGGACCACGTCATCACCGACACCGACCAGCTGCGGACGTACGAATCCGATGGGCTGAGACACTACCGATCGCATCCCCCCGTCGCCGTGCTGCCCGGTTCCGCCGACGAGGTGGCCGAAGTCGTCCGTGCCTGTCACGAGGTGAAGTGCCCATGGGTGGCGCGCGGCGCGGGAACGGGGCTCTCGGGCGGCGCCCTGCCCATCACCGATGGTGTCCTCATCGTGTTGACCCGCCTGATCCGCATTCTCGAGGTCGACCTCGACAACGAGCGCGTGGTGGTGGAGCCGTGCGTCACCAACGCATCGGTCTCCAAGGCCGTCGGGCCCACCCACTTCTACCCGCCCGACCCGTCGAGCCAGGTGGTGTCGACCATCGGGGGGAACGTCTCGGAGAACGCCGGGGGCCTGCACTGCTTCAAGTACGGCTTCACCACGAACTACGTGACCGGGCTCGACGTGGTGCTGCCCGACGGAGAGGTCGTGTCCCTCGGCGGCAAGGAGCTCGAGCGGCCCGGCTACGACCTCATCGGCGCCTTCGTGGGCTCCGAGGGCACGCTCGGCATCGCCACCAAGATCACCCTGCGGGTCATCCCGCTGGCCGAGTCGCACGAGACCATGGTCGCCTACTTCGACTCCGTCGAGGCCGCCGGTCAGGCGGTGAGCGACATCGTGGCCGCCGGCATCGTGCCCGCCGCCATCGAGATCATGGACGCGCTGTCGATCGAGGCCACCGAGAACTGGACCCACGCCGGGTACCCGCTCGACGTGCCCGCCGCCCTGATCGTCGAGCTCGACGGGCCGGAGGCCGAGTGCGACGCCCGGGCCGGCGACGTCCTCGAGATCTTCAGGGGTGCCGGCGCCAGCGGCACGCGGGTGGCCGAGGACGAGGAGGAGCGAACCCTGATCTGGAAGGCCCGCAAGGCCGCCTTCGGCGCCATGGGCTATCTCTCGCCCTACTACTACGTGCAGGACAGCGTCGTCCCCCGCACCCGCCTGGCCGAGATCCTGGGCAGGATCCAGGAGCTCTCCGAGGAGTCCGGGTTCCGGATCGCCAACGTGTTCCACGCCGGCGACGGCAACCTCCACCCGCTCGTGTGCTTCGACGCCAGGAACGAGGGTGAGGCGGAGCGGGCCGAGGAGGTCGCCGGGAAGATCCTCACCGCCTGCGTGGAGGCGGGCGGCTCGATCACCGGCGAGCACGGCGTGGGCGTCGACAAGAAGAAGCACATGACCGAGATGTTCTCCGAGCAGGATCTGGACGCCTTTCAGCGGTTGCGCTGCGCCTTCGACCCCGATGGGCTCGCCAACCCGGGCAAGGTGATGCCCACGCCCAGGCTCTGCGGCGAGGTCCCGGGCCCCTACCGGCGGCACCCGCTCGAGCAGGCCGGCGTGGCGGAGCGCTTCTGACGTGGCCGCGCCTGGGCCCCAGCGGCCCTCCAAGCGGAGTGACGGAGCCCCACGCCGTGCGGCGCCGTCGTCGCCTGAGGAGGCGAGCGAGGTCATGCACGCCGCCGGCGACGAGGAGCTACGGGTGCGGGTGCGCGGCGGGGGGACGAAGCGGTCGTGGGGTGGGTCGCCCCCGCACCCGGCCGACGTCGACCTGTCCACCGAGCGCCTCGACGCCCTGGTCGAGCACAACGAGGGTGACCTCACCGCCGTGCTCCAGGCCGGCCTGCCCCTGGCCCGGGCCCAGAAGGCGTTCGCCGACGCCAACCAGATGATCGCCCTCGACCCCTGGCTGGGGGAAGGCGCGGGGGCCACGATCGGGGGCGTGGTGGCGACGGGCGACTCGGGTCCGTTGCGTCACCGGTACGGGGCAGCGCGGGATCTCATCCTCGGCATCACCGTGGTCCTCGCCGACGGGACGGTCGCCAAGGCCGGAGGCAAGGTCATCAAGAACGTGGCCGGGTACGACCTGGCCAAGCTCTTCACCGGGTCGTTCGGAACCCTCGGCCTCGTCGTGGAGGTCGTCATGCGCCTCCATCCCCTCGCCGCCAACCGGGTGACGACGCTCGGCGCCTCCGACGACCCCAACGCCCTGGGAAGTGCCGCGTCGGCCATCGCTCACTCCCCGTTCGGTGCCGAGTCCCTCGACGTGGCCTGGAGCGACGGGCACGGCGAGGTCCTGGCCCGGTTCGGGGGCGCCGCGCCCGAGGCCGCCGCCGGCCAGGCCGTCGGGCTGCTGGAGCACGCCGGTCTCGAGGCCCGGCAGACGGCCGACGATGAGAGCCTCTGGGAACGCCAGCGGCAGCGCCAACGCTCGTCCGACGGCAGCGTCGTGCGCGTGTCCGGGCTGGCGTCGGAGCTGCCCGCGGTGCTGGGCGCCGCCCACGAGGCCGGTGCCTCCCTGGTCGGGCGGGCCGGCATAGGGCTGTCGTGGATCACCCTGCCCCCACAGGAGGCGGGCGCCCTCGTGGCGACCATCGAGGACATGCGGCGGCGTCTGGCGCCGTTCGCCTGCGTGGTCCTCGACGCGCCGCAAGACGTGCGGGAGAAGGTCGACGTCTGGGGCGACGACGCCGCCGTTCCCCTCATGCGGCGGGTGAAGGCCCGCTTCGACCCGCACGGCACGTGCAACCCGGGACTCTTCGTGGGAGGAATCTGATGGCCAGGACCGGGGCATTCGACGCCCACCGACCGCCCGCGCAGGAGCTGATCGACACCTGCGTGCACTGCGGCTTCTGCCTGCCGACGTGTCCGACCTACGTCCTCTGGAACGAGGAGATGGACTCGCCGAGAGGCCGCATCGTGCTGATGAACGCGGCGGCCTCCGGGGAGACCGACCACCTGTCCGAGGCCATGGTCACCCACTGGGACCGGTGCCTCGGATGCGACGCGTGCGTCACCGCCTGCCCCTCCGGTGTCGAGTACGGCAAGCTCATCGAGGCCACCAGGCCGCAGGTCGAGCGCAACTACACGCGCCCACTGCCCGAGCGGGCCTTCCGCCGACTCCTCTTCGAGTTCTTCACCCATCCGGGACGCCTGCGCTTCCTGGTGCCGGCGGCCGTGGCCGCCCGACGGCGCGGGCTCACGCGCACGGCCGGGGCC
>JBPCJV010000130.1:0-4700 GCA_051004925.1 Acidimicrobiales bacterium
AGCGACGGGCGTGGCGCCTCGGCGCCGAGGAGCCGAGCACCGAGTGCAGGTCCTCGTCGATGCCCTTGATGTCGGTGACGATGTCGCGCACGACCGGAGCCAGCGGCGCGGTCTGGGCGGCGATCGACCGCACACCGATGAGCACGGTGCCGACCGTGAAGCTCACATGCTTCAGGATGAGGGCGATCGTGATCAGGTACAGAGCGAGCGCAGCGACGATGACGAACACCCCGAACAGGGTGACGACGGTGGCGGCACCCAGGTCCACGGCGGCAAACGTACTCCCTGATTCCACGTTCCCTCAGCTTTCGTCTCGTTGTCTTCCATGTCCGGAACCACGCGTCGTGTCGTTACAGCAGTTGCTGGAGGGCGGCGCCGTAGCGCTGCACGCGCTGGCGGGCGACACCGGTGAGCTGCTTGGTCTCCACGAGCTTGGGGACGGCGTCGAGCGTGCCGGTGAGAAGCACCCCGTGCTCCAGGATGTCGTCGCCGTACGCATAGATCTCCTTGGCCGGCCGGAGAACCCGGTTCAGGAACAGGATGCACACGGGTGCGACCACGAGGATCAGAAGCACGTTGCCGATCCACCACAGAGCCACGACGAACCTCCTTGTCACCGGCGCGGCGCCGGCCCAGCGACATTGTATGTCGCAAACCTATAGATGGAAAGCCCCCTTACCGAGGAAAACCGGCACGGGGGCGCCGCTGGGGCGCTCTACCGGGCTGCGACCAGGGCTTCTTCGACGAAGGCGATGACCTTGTCGACGGCCTGGCGCACCGGGACACCCCGGTCGGGAGGCAACGGCACGCCGCTCCGGTCGGCTTCCACCACGTCGGGGTCGGCGGGGATGATGCCCGCGAGCGGCACGTCGTACTCGGCCGACACCGTCTCGAAGAACTCGACGTCGTCGGGCAGCTCCGCTTTGTTGCCCACCCCGTACACCCGGGGGATGCCGAGCTCGGCAGCCAGCACGATCGTGCGCCCGGCGGTGAGGATCGACTTGCGGCTCGGTTCCATGATGACCAGGAGCACGTCGGCGTAGGCCAGGGTTCCTCCGGACCTGCTGAGGTGCTCGAGCCCGGCTTCCATGTCGACCAACGTGACGTCGGCCTCTTCCTCGATGGCTGCTCCCAGAATGCTGCGCACGGCAGCGTGGCTACCGCACGTTCAGCCGGCTCCCGCCTGGGTGACACGCATGGCGTGCAGGAGGGTCACGTGCGACGGCGTGTCGGCTCCGTACTCGTGCAGCAGGTCGGCGGGCGTCATGGCGCCGTCTCCGGTGCCGACCACGAGCGCCCGGGGCAGCAGGGGCACGTCGTCGGCGGCCTGGGTCCCGAGACCGAGGCTGTAGGCCAGGTTCGGGTTCGAGTCGGTGTCGATGGCCAGCACCCGCTTGCCCTGCCGGGCGTAGGCCTGCGAGATGAGGGCGGAGATCGTGGTCTTGCCCACCCCACCCTTGCCGACGATGCCCAGTTTCATGCCCGATCGCTCCTCGTGTCGCGGAATGACCATTCTCCCACACGATGCCCGGGTCCCAGTGGGCCCCGCCGTGCTTCGGACCTCGCTCGGGCGCTATCCTGTCCAGCACGTAGGAACAGCAGCGACGACTGAAGGAGCCAACGAAGATGGCCGTCAACGGTGTGCGCGACTACCGCCCGTGGAGCGACGAGGACGAGATCTGTTTCATGATGCCCGGCGAGGTGCACGAGCCCTACAACCCGATGCCCCCTCCGTTGCCGTCGGACCTTGACAGCGCCCTGAACCGGATCGCCCAGCAGGACGTCAGTCTCACGGGCGGCCCCCGCGGCAAGCTCCACCAGGCTCGCGCCTCGCTCAACAGGTAGATCGTGGGGCGGGCGCCGCCCCCGCTAGATGACCTTCAGCTCCATCATCTGGTCGATGCCCACACGCTCGACCATGCCCGTCGGCGACGCCAGCTCCAAGCGAGCCGACCGGTCGATGCTACGGACCGTGCCCCGCGTCTCCCCCTTCGGCCGCAGCTTCACCATGAGCCGCTTCCCGAGGGTGGAGCACCGGGCCTCGTAGGCCGCGGCCACGGCAGAGGCCCCGTCGTCGAGCAGGTCCGACACGGAATCCACGGCAGCCACGACCTGCTCGAGCAGGTCGTCGCGCCGTTCCCGGCCCAGGCCGAGCTTGGTCAGGGCGAAGCGCATGGTGGCCACCACGCTCTTGACCTTCCCCGGACCGAGCTGGATCTCGGCCTTGACCGCCGAGATCAGCTCACGCTCGGGGCCCTGCTCCCCGCTTTGAGGGCCGCTCGGGCCCTCGATCACGTCGGCCGGCCACCAAAGGCTGAGGCTGTGCCCGCTCGCCGCCTCTGCCGCGCCGAGGGCGACGAGTCCGACGGCAAGCCAACTGCTGTCGGCCTCCTCGACGGCCAGCTTCGGCCGCAGGATCACCGAGCAGGCGAGGGAGTCGGCGGGCGGCGTGGGCCAGATGGCGCCGTGATAGCCGCGGGGCCCGATCTCGTGGTCGACGACGACCACGGCGCCTGCGGGTCCGTCCTCCTGGTTGGCCCAGGCCAGGGCCATGGCCTCCGACGACACCGCCACCGGGAAGTGCCGCATCGGGCGGCCGAACCACTCGATGGTCTCGGTGGCCGTCGATCCCGCTCCCCCGGCGGTGGGGATGCCGGACGGGAAGGTGGACGCAGGCGGGGGCGGCGGCCCCGGTATCCCGCTCGGGAGACGGTCCGGGAACTGTTCCCCGCTCGGACCCAGGGGATCGCTCACCCGGACGTCAAGGGCACGAGGCGCTCGACCTTCCACTGCCCCGCGTCGTTGGAGAGCTCCACCGACGCCGCCGGCAGGAACCCACCCAGGAGCGGGTGGAGGGGCGCCTGGATGACCACCCGGGACCGGCCGGGTTCGGCGGGGGTGGTGTCGAGCTCGTACTCCAAGGCGTCGAGGTCGTTGCCGGCCAGGTCGGCCCGCAGGCCGTTGACCAGATCGGCCAGGAACTCCTCGCGCTCGGGCCCCGAGGCCGTCCCGTCGCGTAGGCGGGCCACGAGAACCTCGTCCATCCCCCGGCTGGCTGCCACCTTCAGCACCGTCGTCCTTCCTTCCAGGCCCAGGAGCTCCCAGACCCGATTGTGCTCACCCCAGACCACCGCGTCGACGAAGGCGCGCGCCGTCTGGTCGGGGGCCATGGCCGGCTCAGCGTCGGTGCTCATGGCAGAGATCATCCCCCTTTGGCGGGACGCGGTCCACTGACGGCCGGAAGGGCCGCTTCGGGCTCAACGCAGACCCGCCCGGCGAGGCTCACGGGCGCTCCCAACCCAGCCCCATGAGATGGTCCCGGACGAAGATCCGCTGCGGGCCGCCGAGGGCGTCGCCGATGGACTGGTCGAGCTCCCGGTCGGCCGTCTCTCGCTGGTCGCCCTCCAGGGTGCGGTGCGCCTCCCAGACGGCGTCGAGCGTGACCTCCTGGGTCTCCCGGTGCATCTCCATGATCGTGGTGAGGATGGTCTCGTCGACGACCCGGCCCCGCATCTCGCCCAACTTGGCCGCAGCCAGGGCGAACTCGATGAGCTGGCTCCGGCCGTGCTCGGGGAGGGCGAAGTACCGGGTCAGCCGGTCCCTCACCAACGCCGCCCTGTCGTCGCGGTTCAGGTCGGCGGCCAGGTTCACGAAGTGGTCGGCCCGGCTCATGCCCGGCGCCATCTCGTTCAGCTGCTTCTCGGTGCGCTCGAGACTGGCATAGGCCTGGCGCCAGCCGTCGGCATGCAGACGCGGGTCGAGGATGGCCACCGCCTCCTCGAAGCAGGCGAGGGCCCGGCGCAGGTTGGTGAGTCCGCCCAGCGACGCGTAGGCGAGCCCGAGATTGTGCATGGCCAGGGCGTGCTGGTACGGGAACGCGGCCCGGCTGAAGATGTCGAGGGACTCGGTGAACGCCCGCACCGCCTCGAGCAGGAACTCACGCCGCTGCTCGGGGTTGACGCCGGCCAGGGCGCTGCATGTGGCGCCGATGCTGTGGTGCACCAGGCCGTAGTGGTACGGGGCGTCGTCGGGGTCGAGGTCGGCGCGCGCCTCCTCGTAGTCGGCGAGCGCGGCCTCCAGTCCCGCCTCTGTTCCCTGGGCGGCATGGGCCTGGCCCCGGTTGTGGAGCGTGGCGACCCGGCCTCGACGGCCCTCCGGCGTCGACGTCTCGAACAGCTCGGCGGCGATGTCGAACGCCTCGACGGCTCCAGGCAAATCGCCGAGCTCGGTCCGCACCAGGCCCAGGTTGTTCTGGGCCGCGGCCCGCTCCGAGGCGCGGTCGGCCGTGGCGAAGAACTCCGAGGCCTGGGCGAACAAATCGGCCGCCTTGGCCCGGTTGCCGAGCCCACGGTGGGCGGCGCCGGCGGCATTGAGCACCCGGGCGTGCTCCACCGGTTCGTAGCGCGGGTCGAAGATGGCCGCGGCCTCGTCGAAGTTGGCGAGAGCCCGGCGCAGGCCGTCCTCGGGACTGCCGAACGGCGACTCCGCGTAGGCGAGGCCGAGTCGGTACGACAACACCGCGTACTCGTGAGGGCGGCTGGTGCGGGGAACCAGACGGAGCTGCTTCTCGAGATCCGCGATGACGGCCTTGCGGTCGGGCGCGGGGGTGGGGCCGCGCAGCGCCTGGTCGGACATCAGCCCCCCGCACCAAGCACGGTGGGCGGGCTGGCAGGCCCCGCCACTGCCTCTCTGGCTTCGCC
>JBPCJV010000131.1:0-3421 GCA_051004925.1 Acidimicrobiales bacterium
TCATCTCCCCGCTGCTGGCCAACATCTACCTGCACGCCTTCGACCGGGCCTGGGCCGAGCGTGGCACCGGGGAGTTGATCCGCTACTGCGACGACTTCGTGGTGTTGTGCACGACCCGGGAACAGGCCGAGACCGCTCACCGGCAGGCAGAACTGCTGTTGGGCGAGCTTGGTCTGGCCCTGCATCCGGACAAGACCGCCGTGGTCGACCTCCGGGAGGGCAAGGAAGGCTTTGACTTCCTCGGTTGTCATCTTCACGCCCGTATGTCGGGGCCGATGTGGGAGAAGTACGGCGTAGTCCGCTACTACCTGCACCGGTGGCCGTCGCCGCGGTCGATGAAGAGGGCCCGAGCCCGGGTCAAGGCTTTCACCAGTCGAAGCCAGGTCGGATGGGAGTTGGAGACCGTCATCGGGCGGCTGAACCTGTTCCTGCGGGGATGGGGCAACTACTTCCGCACCGGCAACGCAGCCAACAAGTTCGTCGAGATGGATCGCTACGTCGCGTGGCGGCTGAAGCGCTTGCTCATCAAGAAGCGTGGCCGCAACCTACGGGCGGGCCAGGCGGACCGTTGGACGCGCACCTGGTTCCACGACCAGGGCCTGTACAAGCTCATGGGCACCGTCCGCTACCCGAAGGCTGCGTAACCATGTCCAGAAGACCGTCGGTGAGCTGTATGCCGGAAAACGGCACGTACAGTTCGAAAGGGGGATGGGGAAACGCGCTCGCTTGTCGAGCAGCGCGCCCCTGACCACCAATGCCCGAACCCGCCGAACTGCTCGCCCGGCTCAACCCCGTGCAGCGGGAGGCGGTCACCCACCCGGAGGGCCCGCTCCTGCTCGTGGCCGGTGCCGGCTCGGGCAAGACCCGGGTGCTCACCCACCGGGTGGCGTGGCTGATCCGCGAGCGCGGTGTGTCGCCGTTCGAGATCGCCGCCATCACCTTCACCAACAAGGCGGCCGACGAGATGAAGGGCCGGGTGGCGGCGCTGGTCGGGCCCGTGGCCCGCCGCATGTGGGTGTGCACGTTCCACTCGGCGTGCGTCCGGATCCTTCGCCGCGATGCCCAGCACCTCGGGTACTCCTCATCGTTCTCCATCTACGACCAGGCCGACGCCGAGCGCCTCACCAGCTACGTGCTGCGCGACCTCAACATCGACCCCAAGCGCTTCCCTCCCCGCACCGTGCACGCGGTGATCAGCGCGGCCAAGAACGAGACTTTGGGCGTCGACGCCTACCACGGGCGGGCGGTCAGCATCTACGAGCGGCGCATCGCCGAGGTGTACCGCGAGTACCAGGCCCGCCGGAGCAAGGCCAACGCCATGGACTTCGACGACCTCCTCCTCGTCACCGTCGAGTTGTTCCGGCACAAGCCCGAGGTGCTGGAGCACTACCAGCAGCGCTTCCGCCACCTCCTGGTCGACGAGTTCCAGGACACCAACCGGGCCCAGAACGAGATCGTCACCACCCTGGCCAGGACGCACCGCAACATCTGCGTCGTGGGTGACAGCGACCAGTCGGTCTACCGCTTTCGTGGCGCCGACATACGCAACATTCTCGAGTTCGAGGACGCCTTCCCCGACGCCACCCTGATCGTGCTGGAGCAGAACTACCGCTCCACCCAGACCATCCTCGACGCCGCCAACGCCGTCATCGCCAACAACCGCATGCGAAAGCCCAAGGCGCTGTGGACCGAACAGGTCGGGGGCGAGCTGATCGAGCGCTACTACGCCGAGGACGAGCACGACGAGGCCACATGGGTCACCCGCCAGATGCGTCGCCTCTGCGAGAACGACGGCTACCGCTGGTCGGACATGGCCGTCTTCTACCGCACCAACGCCCAGAGCCGCGTGCTCGAGGAGCACCTGGTACGCCAGAACATCCCCTACAAGGTGATCGGCGGCACCCGGTTCTACGAGCGCCGTGAGATCAAGGACGCCATCGCCTACCTGCGGGCGGTGGTCAACCCCGACGACGAGGTGTCGGTCCGGCGCATCCTCAACGTGCCCAAACGGGGGGTGGGCGACACCAGCGTGGCCCGCATCGAGGCGTGGGCCGTGGCGCAGGGCGTCACCTTCACCGCCGCCCTGGGGCATGCCTCCGAGGCGGGAGTCGGGGGTCGGGCGCTCACCGGCATCGCCGACCTCGTGGCGCTGCTCGACACCCTGCGCGCCGGCCGGCTCGGTCCCGCCGACCTGCTCGAGCACATCCTGGCCGACACCGGCTACGTGGCCGAGCTACAGGCCGACGGGTCGATCGAGGCCCAGGGACGGGCCGAGAACCTCGGTGAGCTCGTGGGCACGGCCCGGGAGTTCGAGGCCACCGCGGCCGAGGCCGGCGAGGCCGCCACCACGGAGTCGTTCCTCGAGTCGGTGAGCCTGGTGGCCGACGCCGACGAGCTCGACCCCGACGAGTCGAGCGTGGTGCTCATGACCCTCCACACGGCCAAGGGCCTGGAGTTCGACGGGGTGTTCATGATCGGCCTGGAAGACGGCGTGTTCCCGCACCTGCGCTCGCTGGGCGAGCCCGACGAGCTGGAGGAGGAAAGGCGCCTCTGCTACGTGGGGATAACCCGGGCCCGCCGGCGCCTGCACCTGTCGCACGCCTGGAGCCGGATGCTGTTCGGCACGACCCAGTACAACCCGCCCAGCCGCTTCCTCAAGGAGATCCCCGAGAACCTCACCGCCCTGGTGGCGGGCAGCCGGGCCCGGGGTCGCGGCGCGTCCGGCTCGGGGTACGGCTCGGGATCGGCCGCCACCCGGGAGCGGATCGTGGAATCGGCGCTCCGCCCCCGCCCGCCCCGCTCCACCGGCGCCGAGCACCTCGGGGTCCGGGTGGGCGACGACGTGGTCCACGGCAAGTGGGGCGAGGGGGTGGTGCTGGAGATGATCGGCACCGGCGACAAGGCCGAGGTGGTGGTGCGTTTCCCCAGCGTGGGGGAGAAGCGGCTGCTGCTGGCCTGGTCGCCGCTGAAGCGCGCCTGAGGGGCCCCTAGAACGAGGCGACGTCGTCGGTGCGACGTTCGCCGGCCACGCCGATCAGCCGGCGCAGGCCCCGGCGGTCGTTGCCGATGGCCACCACGTCGGCGCTGGAGGCGGGGGATGGAACCAGCAGGTCGCGGCGCAGTCCGAACCAGCAGACCTGGCGGATGCGGCCGAACCCGTCGATGGCGGCCAGCTCGGCCCATCCCGGGACGGAGGGGTGTTGCACCCGCAACCGGATGAACGCCTGCCGGCCCTCCTGCTCGGTGGCGAAGGTGCCCACCAGGTCGCGCAGGCCTCCCCCACTGCGGCCGTGGACGCCGGCGAAGAGGAGGTAGTTCTCGGGCGAGCCGAGGTCGCGGGGCTCGATGGACATTTTCTCGCAGAGCTGGTCGACCGGGATCTCCGCCGGCGCCAGCTCCTCACCCCGTATGTGCCCCATCA
>JBPCJV010000132.1:0-2513 GCA_051004925.1 Acidimicrobiales bacterium
CAGCTTGGCCACCCGCAGGTCGGGCCGTTCGGTGGCTAGGCGCTCCACGTGAGGGGTGAGGGCGACGCACGGGACGCACTCGGGGCCCCAGACGTCGACCAGGACGGTTCCCTCGGCGATCAGGTCGGAGAAGTTCTCCTTGGTGGCCTCGGCTACTGCTGTCACTCCTGCGGTCTCCCTTGTTCGGCTCCGGCGTTGCGTTCCAGGAGAACGCTCATTCCGTCGGAGAGCTGGCACATCCGGCCCAGGAACAGGCTGCCCTTGGCCACGAGGCAGACCCTACCTGCGTCCCCCTCCGTCAGCCGACGCAGCGCGTGGGGGAGATAGCACAGGGCCGAGGCCAGGTGGCCCTGGGTGGGGGCGAAGCCGGGCATCCCGCGCTCGGCCACGAAGGCGTCGAGGCCCTCGCGCTCGATGTCGCCCCGGCGCAGGGCCAGGGCGGCCATGGTGCGGTAGTTGCGGGCGGCCACGTCGCCCGAGCCCTGGGGCTCGGTGATCTCCGGGTTGTGCAACTCGGTGGCGAAGTCGTCGACGTCGGTCATGGCCAGGCCCACCCGTTCGAGGGGCTCGACGGCCAGGGCCTCCATGATCTGGGGTGCTGACCCGCCGGCGGCCACACGGTGGCGGCCCACGGCGTCGAGGCGCACGATCGGCGAGCGCCCGTCGTCGGCCTCGATCAGGGCGGCGGTGCCACCCAGGACGTCCTCGAGCACGGGTAGGTCGTGGGACAGGTGGCCCTGGAACTTCATCCCCAGCTTGGGCAGCGACCCCCCGGCCACCACCGCGACCCGGCGGAACACCCCCGAGGCCACCAGGCTGGATGCCATCACCATGGCCGGCACCGGCGCGGCGCAGAAGTTCTTGACGTCGGCGCCCGACGCCTCGGTGAGCCCCGCCACCTGGGCCACCGCCTTGGCCAGGTTGCCGCCGCCGCGCTGGTAGCGGTCGCCGATGGCCTCCTCGCCGCACGACAGCACGTACTCGATCGAGGTGGGTTCGATGCCGTGGTTGGCCAGCAGGTGCAGCAGGGCCAGGCTGGCGGTGGCCTTCGAGGCCAGGTTCTCGAGCAGGACGTGGGCCGACAGCGACTCGTCGTCGTCCTGGGCCCCCCGGATGGCGCCCACCAGGTCGTCGGCACCCACGTGGAGGGGGAGGGTGCCGGATTCGGCCGCCACCGCCTCGGCGTCGCCCCGGGCCCGGTCGATGAGGTCGAGGTCGAGAGCCTTGGCCAGCGGGTGGGCGGCCAGGGCTGTGGCGGCCCGGTCGGCCGCCGCGGGGTCGAGGGTGATCAGGTCGAACTCGTCGACCACGGCCATCAGGCCGAAGAAGGCCTCCTCGCCCATGAGCTCGCCGTCTGGGCCCGAGCGGCCCCATGAGCGGGACGACGGGCCGACGGGAGACGCTTCGGGGCCGCCCTTCACCCCGGTCCAGGGCCGCTCGGGCAGGTCGCGGGGGTGCACGGCGCCCAGCCACGCCTGGTGGGGCGCGTAGGCCACGGCCTCGTCGGTGGTGCGCAGGGCGTCGAGGAACGCCCGCTGCACGCCGGGGTCCGATGCCAGCTCCCGGCGGGGCTTGGACCCGTGGCGGGCCAGCCCGGGAACGTGGGCCAGCACCTGGGCGCCGCCGCTGACAACTGCGTGATCGGTCATCGCGCTGCGTCCTCCTGGTCGCTGCGGGCCTCCTCTGCGCTTCGGTCCTCGCTCACGAGACCTCGAACACGGTGGGTTGGCTGACATGGGTGCCGAGGGCCCCCAGTGCGGTCTCGACCATGCGCCGCCGCCAGGCGGCCTCGTCGGCCGGGCCCAGGGAGGGGTCGCCCGTCGGGTAGGGGATGCCCCGGGTGGGGACGATCCGGGGCGCGCCCACCCGCATGGCGATGGACACCAGGTTGCACAACAGCGCGGTGGGAATGCCCGCCCCCTCGAGCTCTTTGGCCAGCGTCGCCCCGCAACGCGGTCCCGTTCCTCACGTGGCCGTGAGGATCGCCGCCCGCACCTCGGAGTGGCGCAGGTCGGCGGCCCATTCGATGCCGAAGCGCCGGGCGTTGCCTACCGACGTGCCGTTCCCGGCGGTCACCAGGTAGGCGGGATGGAGGTCGCCGATGGCGCCCTCGCCCTCGAGCAGGCGGGCCACGTCGAGGGGCAGGAGGCGATGGGGGTCCTCGTTGGCCCACACGGTGGAGAACCCGCCGTGCACCGAGCGCCACTCGCCGGGCGTGAGCGTGTCGCGCCCGTCGAGGGGGTAGCGCAGCCACTTGGTGGCCCGGGCCGATTCGAGGTGGTCGGGGTTGTCGTCGGGTACGAGCGCCGACTCGGTCACCAGCGCCACCCTGGCCGAGGCCACGTCGTCCACGGGGGCGGCCGGGGTGACCCGGTCGAAGCGGGGGAGGGGGACCTCGGTGGCGTCGCGGTCACCGCCCAGCCGGGCCAGCACCAGGTCGACGGCGCGCGTGGCCGCGTCGGCCTCCGCCACCCGCGAGCGGCGGGGGACGGCGCCGATGCGACCGTAGTCGG
>JBPCJV010000133.1:0-5723 GCA_051004925.1 Acidimicrobiales bacterium
GGTCGGCCCGGACGGTGGCGGCCGGGCCCTGGGCGACGACCCGTCCGCCGTCGAGCACCGTGACCCGGTCGCACACGCCGAACACCAGGTTCGCGTCGTGGTCGACGAGCACCACGGCCATGCCGTCGGCGGCCAGGGCCCGGAGGGTGAGGGCCAGGGCGGCGCGCTCGGCACCGTCGAGGCCGGCGGCCGGCTCGTCGAGGAGCAACACCGTCGGCGCTCCCGCCAGGGCCCGGCCGAGGGCCACCTGCTTGCGCCGCCCGTGGGAGAGCCGGCCGGGCAGCTCCTCGAGTACCTCACCGATACCGGCGCGGGACGCGGCACGGGCCACGGCGTCGACCACGTGGCGCCCGCCGCGCCGGCGCGCGTGTGCCTCGGCCGCGGCGGCCAGGTTCTCCCCCACCGTGAGGTCCTCGAACAGCTCGAGCGACTGGAAGGTGCGACCCAGCCCCAGGCCGGCCCGGCGGTGGGGCCGGAGGTGGTCGGCCCGGTGCCCGACGACCGAGACCCCTCCCGACGACGGGACGAACCCGGTGACGGCGTCCACGAACGCGGTCTTCCCCGCCCCGTTCGGCCCGACCACACCCACGACCTGCCCCGGGTCGACGGCCAGGGACACGGCCCGGACGACCTCGGTGCGCCCGAAGGCCACGGACAGGTCCCGTACCTCGAGGGCGGGCGTCACCCCTGCGTCTCCCCGTGCCGGCGCGGCGCGAAACCGGCCAGACCGTCGGGGAACAGCACGGAGACCACGACCAGGCCCAGGCCGGCGATCACCGCCTGGTAGCGCCCCCAGCCGGCAATCTGGTCGAGCCACGTGAACACGATCCCGCCGCCGACCAGGGCGCCGCCGACCAGGGCACCCGACACCGAGCCGATGCCGCCCACGTAGGCGACGGCGAGGAAGGCCAGCGAGACGAACACGCCGAAGGAGGCGAAGGAGAGCTGGCCCTGCGAGTACCCGAGCAGCGTTCCGGCACAGCCGGCGACGAAGGCCGACGCGCCGAAGGCGGCCAGCTTGGCCGCCCCCACGTCGATCCCCGCTGCGGCCGCGCCCCGCTCGTTGGCCCGCACCGCGAGGAGCCGTCGGCCGGCGGCACCCCGGCGCACGACGACCAGCGCCAGGGCGAGGGCGGTCACTACGGAGAGCACGAGCAGGCCGAACACCGGGCTCGGGTAATCGCCGCCGCGGGCGATGCCGAGGTCGATGCCGGCGAGGCTGGGCGCGGGTATCTGCGTCCCTCCGAACCCTCCGGTGAGGGCCGGGTTGCGAAACACCAGTTCCTCCACCGCCACCGCGCCCGCCAGAGTGACCACGGCCAGGTTGACGCCGCGAACCCGCAGGGCCGGGAGGGCGAGGAGCAGCCCGGCGACCCCGGCCAGGGTGGCGGCGAGGAGCGGGGCGACCGGGAACGGGATGCCGGCGCCCTGCCCCAGCTTCGACAGGCCGAAGCCGGCCACCCCGGCGAAGGCCATCTGGGCCAGGGAGATCTGTCCGACCCATCCCGTGAGCAGCACGAGCGACAGGCACACGACGGCGCCGATGAGGCTGGTGACCAGGCCCAGCCGCAGCTCGGCGCCGAGGACGAACAGGGCGGTCGCGGTGGCGACGACGCCCACGGTCGACCAGACCGCCACGTGTTGCGGCCGCCGGGCTGCGGGCAGCCGGGCCTCGGCGGGCTCGGACCGCTCCGGGACGGCCCGTCCGGCGGCGGCCATGGCCGCGATGATGACGACAAGGGGCAGTCCCTCGCGCAGGCCCACGCTCGGCAGCCAGCGGAAGGTGTCCTGGAGCTGCACCAACTCGGACTGGGCCACGCCGATCGCCAGGGCGGCGGCGGTCGTGACCGCGAACGACGACAGGCGGCCCACGAGGGCGGCGGCGAGGGCGGGGACGACCAACAGGGTGTACGTCCCCGGGTTGAGGGCGGTGATGGGGGCGACCAGGATGCCGGCCACGCCTGCGAGCACGCTGGCGATGACCCAGTTGGCCGCCGCCAGCCACCCTGTGGGCCGGCCCAGCCGGGCCGTGGTCGCGGGGTCGTCGGCCATCGCTCGGCTGGCCAGGCCGAACCCGGTGAAGCGGTAGACGGCCCACAGCCCGACGGTGACGGCCACGACGGCCGCGGCGAGGAGAAGGCGGTCACGCGGCACCACGGCCCCGCCGATGGTGATCGGGCTGTTGGGCAGCACCGGCGCGACTAGGCGGTCGACCCCCCCGAAACGCAGGACGATCACCGCCTGGAGGGCCACCAGCAACCCGACCGACGCCACGACCCGGGCCAGGGCGGGGGCCGGTCGTAGCGGCCGGAACACCAGGGCGTAGACGATCAGGCCGAGGGCGGCCGCCAGCACCAGCGCCACGGCCACGCACAGCCAGAACGGCGGACGGTCGACCAGGTGGAAGCGTCCGGGGAGGCCGACGACCGGGAGCACGACGTCGCCGCTGGCCCGCAGCTCCACGAAGGCGTACGTGACGTAGGCGGCCATGGCGCCGTGGGCGAAGTTCACGACGCCCGAGACCCGGTGCTCGAGTACGAGACCCAGGGCCAGGGCGGCATAGACCGCCCCTGTGCCCAGTCCCAAAACCGCGAACACGAAGTAGGGTTTGATGCTGTCCTTCTCTCTTCCCGGCCCGCGGGAGGCTAGCGACGGCCCCCCGTGCTGGAGGAGCATGCCGACGCCGATGCAACGCCTGTCCCGCCTCGCCGCCCTGGCCACCGCCCTCGTGGTAGCCGCCGCCTGCTCGGGCGGTGGGTCCTCCGGCAGCGGACAGAAGGCCGGCGGCGACCCCGTGATGGTCGGGTTCATCAACCAGGAGAACGCCGTGGCCGGGTCGTTCCCGGAGATCCGCACCGACGCCGAAGCCGCCGTGCGCTACGTCAACGCCGAGTTGGACGGTGCCGCAGGCCGGCCCATCAAGCTCGAGACCTGTGCCACCGACGGCTCGCCGGAATCCTCCCAGGCGTGCGCCAACCGGCTGCGCCAGAAGAACCCCGTCGCCGTGCTGGGTGGGCTCGACCTCGGCGCCGCGGCGTCGATACCCGTGCTCGCCTCCGCTGGCATCCCCTACGTGGGGATCTCCCCCACCCTGGGCGACGAGCTGACGGCGAGCGACGCCTTCATGCTCACCGGTGGAGCGGCCGCCGACCTGCTGGGCCAGGCGCAGTACATCACCGACACGCTGCGCGCCGACAAGGTGGCGGTCATCTACATCGACCTCCCGGGCCTGCTGTCGACGGCCGTCGAGGCGGCCAAGGACGTCCTCGGCAAAAAGGGAGTCAGCGACGTGAAGCTGGTGGCCGAGAAGGCGGACACGGCCGACTTCACGCCCGCCCTCAACGACGTGAACCGCGACAACCCCGACGTCATCGTGGCCGTGTTCCCGGCCCAGGGGTGCTCACGCATCATGCAGGCCCGCAAGGCCCTGTCGATCAAGGCCATCATGATGTTCCCCGGGGCGTGCGCGGCCCAGAGCGTGATCGACGCGTCGGGCGGTGGCGCCGACGGCGCCTATTTCGCCTCCGGTTTCCTGCCCTACGACGGCACCGACCCCGACGTGGTCACCTACCTGGCCGAGCGCGAGCAGTACGGCGCCGACACCCCCCCGTCGGTGCTGGCCCAGGCCGGATTCGCCGAGGTCATGGACCTGCGGGAGATCCTGAACGAGGTCGTGGGCCCCATCGAGCCGAACTCGGTCACCAACGCCCTGCGCACCACCAAGGACCACCACGGGTTCATGAGCCACCCCTTCACCTGTGACCGCCAGCAGGTGTTCCTCCTGAGCGCCGTCTGCAACAACAACATCCGGCTGCTCCAGTACGGCGACGGCCGCTTCACCGACGTGGCCAACGCGTGGATCAACGGCGCCGACCTGATCCGCCTCTTCACCAGCTGACGCCTCCCGGCACACCGGGTGTGACGCCGACCGGGCTTCCGGTCATGAACGGGGTGAGACCCCATGCCCGCCACCCTCACCCGGCCCTGCACTCCTTCGTCCACGTTTCCGCCGGAGCGGACGTCGGCGACCCGTCGGTGGGCCGCGGCCATGCCGGGTGTCACAATGACCTGCGTCATGGGTTCCAACCCACCCCGGGTGTCGACTCCGGAGCTCAAAGCCCTTGTGGAACGGGCCCGGCACGGCGATCCGGACGCCTGGGAGGCGCTCTACCGCCTCTCCTACGCCGGCCTGTTCGCCTACGCCCGCCGGCGCCTCTGGGGGTCGACCGACGCCGACGACGCCGTCAGCGAGACCTTCGCCCGGGCCTTCCCGCGCATCGGCGACTTCGTGTGGACCGGCGGGGGGTTCAACGCCTGGCTCTTCGGCATCCTGCGCAACGTCGTCCTCGAGGCCCAGCGCAAGGACGGCCGGCCCGCCCTGCTCGGGGGTGACGTGGAGAAGGTCGACGACGACTGCGTCGACGGACTCCTGCGCGACGAGGAGGCGGCGGCCCTGCGGGTCGCCTTCGCCACCCTCGGCACCGAGGACCGCGAGCTCCTGGAGCTCCGCGTTGTCGGCGGCCTGTGCGCCGAGGAGGTCGGCGCCGTGCTGGGCAAACGGCCCGGCGCGGTGCGCATGGCCCAGTCGAGGGCGCTCGGGCGCTTGCGCTCCGCGCTTGACCAGGTGGCCACCAGTGGCTGACGACGACCGCCTTCTCGATCTGTTGGGCCGGGCGCTGGCCGCGCCGCCGGCCGAGCCGTCGCCCGAGGGGGTGGCCAGGGTTCGCCGGCTGGCCGACGGTGCGACGCCGGCGCGGTCGCCGGCACCCGTCCGTCCGCCGGCGTGGCACCTGCGGAGGAGCTGGCAGGCGGGCATCGCGGGCATCGCCGCGGCCCTGGTCCTGGCCCTCCTCGCCCTGCCCGGCCTCGTGCGGTCCTGCGACGGTAGCGGTGACACGAGGACGGCCGCCCCGGGAACGAGCGCCGCCGTCAGCCGGCTGCGGGTCGCCTTGCAGTCGGAGGACCCCGTGGCCGTCGCCCGCGCCGACGCCGACCTCCTCCTCGAGTCACGGAACCAGGGCCGGTCCGAACAGGAGACCGCGGTCGCCGCCCACATCGCCGCCGTGCAGTTCCTGCGCGACCATCCGTCGCCCGACGTGCTTGCCGAGGTCGCCCCCCCGGAGACCGCGGCGCCCGGTGATCCGGCGGTCGTCGTGACGCCGTCGGATCCCGCGCCCGACGGCGCCGGCGAGGAAGCCGGGACCACCGACCCGGTTCCGACGGCAGTCGTTCCCGGACACCGCTCCGTGACGATCCTCGGCATCGTCCCCCTGCTCGACGGCACGTTCCAGGTGGCCTACGCGGTGTCCGGGTTCACGCCCGACGCGAGCGGCCTTCCCGATACCTACTCGGTGCGCTTCTCCTTCGACGACGGCCAGTCGCCCGTCGCCTGGGGCGGGCCCTCACCCTGGTCGTTCCCGGTCGCCGCCGGCCTGGCCTACCAGCGGCTCTGCGCCCACGTCGCCGACGCCGCCGGCGTGGTCGACCCCGCCTCCGGCGGCTGCCGCGACATCCTCTAGCCGCCGGCCCGCGTTTCGGCCCTTCTCCTCGAGGGAGCGGAGGCGGTCCTTGTAGGCCAGCTCCGCGCCGACCGGTTCTGCGGGGTGGCGTCCCGGGAACCCGGACCCCGTCACAGCCGAGACGCGTGCGGTGACCCCAGCCGTCTCACGGTAAATGACAGGTGTCCCGCGCGCGCCTTTCGTCCATAACATGCGCCGGGCGAC
>JBPCJV010000134.1:0-3725 GCA_051004925.1 Acidimicrobiales bacterium
ACCACCATCGTGGTCACGCACAGCCCGAACCGGGCGCCCACCCGGGCCGGCTCGCACACCGCCAGCGCGAGGGAGGGCCCCACCTGCGACTGGTCGTAGCGGGCCGCCAGCATCAGGCGGGGCCCGGGCACCGCGTGTACGCCCTCCGGCAGCACGGTGGCCGTCCCCGGACGGATCGCCGCGACCACGCATTCACCGCACAGGGCCCAGGGTCCGGCCGGCGTGTCCACCCTCCCAAGGTACGACATGACCGGACCCTCTCGGGGCCGATAGCAGACCCTACGGGCGGCAGCAAGGCCGTGGGCGTGGTTCAATCCCGTCCATGCGCATCGCCCTCGTCGCGCCTCCTTGGGCACCGATCCCCCCTGACCTGTACGGCGGGATCGAGCAGGCGATCAACGACCTGGCCCTGGGACTGCAGGCCGCCGGCCACGAGATCCTCCTCTTCACCACCGGCGACTCCACCTGCCCCGTGCCCCGCAAGTGGCTCCTGGAGGAGGCCGAAGGCAACCGGATGGGCTTCACCGTCCCCGAGCTACGGCACGTGATGGCCGCCTACGACGTGATCCGGGAGAACGACATCGAGATCGTGCACGACCACACGGTGCTGGGCCCCGTCTACGCCGAGGGCTACACCGACCTGCCGGTCGTCACCACCGTCCACGGGCCGTTCAACGACGAGCTCATCGACCTCTACAGCCGGGTGGCAACCCGTGTCCCGCTCCTCGGCATCTCCGAGGCCCAGGGCCGGGCCGCCCCGCAGATCCCCATCGCCAGGGTGATCCACCACGGGGTCGACGCCAAGTCCTTCCCGGTTGGCCCGGGAGGCGACTACTGCCTGTTCCTCGGCCGCATCGGCGCCGACAAGGGGCCCCACCGGGCCATCGCTATCGCCAAGGAGGCCGGCGTTCCCATCCGCCTGGCCGGCAAGCTACGCGAGCCCTGGGAGCACCGGTTCTTCGACAAGGAGATAGCCCCCCTGCTGGGCGACGACGTGGAGTACATGGGCGAGGTCTCCCAGAAGGAGAAGGTCGCGCTCCTGGGCGGGGCCATGGCCACGCTGTTCCCGATCCGCTGGAACGAGCCGTTCGGCCTGGTGATGATCGAGTCGATGGCCTGCGGCACCCCCGTGCTGGCCTTCCCCGAGGGGGCCGCACCCGAGGTGGTGGACGACGGCAAGACCGGGTACCTGTGCCAGGACGAGACGGCGATGGTCGAGGCCCTGAAGGGCATCGACGCCATCGACCGGGCCGACTGCCGGGCCGCGGTCGAGGGGTACTTCTCCCGTGAGCGCATGATCGCCGAGCACGTGGAGTTCTACAAGGAGATCCTCGAGCGCTGAGGCTCAGGGCTGCGTGCCCTGTTGGCTGCCGGGCACGGGAACGACACCGTCGGTGCGCAGGCGGGTGACGATGCAGGCCCGCAGGTCGCGCGCCACCCGGGCGCGCGCCTCCGGGTGGGTCTTGACCGCGACCCGCACGGTGGTGCCGTCGGGGCCCATGGAGTCCACCCCGAGCACCTCGCCGTTCTCCAGCACACCCTCCGACCACTCAGCGTCACCGGCCAGCTCGTCCAGCACACCCTGGATCGTCGCGGTGGCCGCCGTGATGTCGGCGGCGGGCGGGATGAGCACGTCGACGATGGCCTTCGACCACTCCTTGGCCTGATTCCCGACCTTGCGGATCTCACCGTTCGGCACGAACCACACCGTGCCGTCGGCCCCCCTTAGGCGGGTGACGCGCAGGTTCACCTCCTCGACGGTGCCGGTGACCTCCAGGACGGTGATCACGTCACCCACCCCGTACTGGTCCTCGGCCAGGATGAAGAAGCCCGACAGGAAGTCGCGGACCAGGCTCTGGGCCCCGAAGCCGAGCGCCACCCCCACGATGCTGGCGCCGGCGAGCAACGGACCGAGGTTGATGCCGAACCGGTCGAGCACGAGCAGGACGGCCACCGACCACACGACGGCGCGGACGAGGCTGGCGGCCACCCCCGCTAGGGTGCGGGCGCGGCCCGTGCTGCGGGCTGCCGAGCCGGGCAGCGTCGACCGCTCCACCAGCGACTGCACCGACCGACGGGCGGCACGTGAACCGAGACGGCTGACCAGCAGGGCTGCGATCAGGACGAGCAGAACCCCGACGACGTGCTCTGCCGCCGTCGCCCAGCGAGGGGCGAGGCCGATCTCGCGGAACAGGTCGTACAGCAGGTCGTTGTCGGTCGGCACGCTCCCTAGCCTGGCAGACCGCTCTCGCCGCGCATCGGTCCCTGGTCTCGCACCCTCCGGCGCATCACCACCTGGAGGACGACCAGGGCGGCGATGGTGACGCCCAGCACGGCGCCGTAAGCGGGAGCCGCGCCGTCGAACTCGTCCGAGGCCCGGACCGTGGCCACCAGCACCAGGACGAGGCCGATGGTCGCCGTCTCCATGGGGATCTCGAACGAGCTCCAGCGCCGGTCGGTGGCGAACAGCAGCCAGGTGACCGCCGGGAAGGCGATGAAGGCGGCGATCGACCGGGCGGTGGTGTCCGAGAGCGTCCATGGCCAGTGCGGCCTGACGAACCCGGGATCGACGAACATGACCAGGGCGAACAGCAGCTGTCCGGCCCCGACCACGGCGACAACTGTTCGGACGATGTGGGGTACGGCCACGTCGCCGGGGCCCAGGCCACCCGGATCCGTCTTTCGGTTGTTGAACCAGAGCCACGGCAGCAGCGGCGGCGTGATCGCATAGAGGAGGAACCACGCCCAGAACGAGACGTGGTCGTGGTTGAACGTGTCCCAGTGCAGCAGGGTCGCGACCAGCAGCAGGGTGGTGCACACCGTGGTCCCGAGCAGACCTTTGAGCACCCGGTGGCCCTCGGAAGTGGTCGCGGCCCGGACGAAGAACCACGCCCCGGCCAGGTAGCCACCGCCCATCAGCATCGCCGTCATCGTCGGGCGCATGGTCCAGGCCCACAACTGCCTGGTCCGGTCCGGGAAGAAGTACAGGATGACGAATGCGGCGCACAGCACCGGCACGATCAGGGCCGACACCCAGCGGGTGGTGGCCAGCACCCGGTCGTCTTTCGAGCCGCCGGTCGCTGCCCCATCCCGGACCATGGTTCCTCCCATGTTCGTGCCCGTTCCGAACCAGATGGTAGAGAATGACGGTGATCCGTGACCGATTGGCCGGTACGCGCATCGGCGTGACCGGGTCGACCGGATTCCTCGGCACGGCCCTGGTCGAACGACTTCTCCGGTCCGTGCCCGACTGCGAGCTGGTGCTGCTGGTCCGCCCGGGCCGCCGATCCTCCCCCGCGGCGCGGGCCCGCAGGGAGATCTTCGCCAACGACGCCTTCAAGCGCCTGCGGTCCGAGCTGGGCGATCGCTTCGACGCCGAGGTGGCCCGGCGGGTGCATGTGGTGGCCGGCGACGTCACCACCGACGGCCTCGGCCTCGACGCCGAGGGCCGGGCCCTGTTCGCCGGGTGCCACACCGTGATCCACGCCGCCGCCCGGGTCAGCTTCGACTCGCCGCTCGACGCCGCCGTCGACGTGAACCTGCTCGGCACCGTCCGGGTGGTGGAGACGATGAAGGAGCTGGGGTCCTCGTCCCATCTCATCTCCGTGGGAACGGCCTACGTGGCCGGCAGCCGCAGGGGGCGATCGCCGGAGGCGCCGTTGTCCGAGACGCCCTTCAGCACCGACGTGGCCTGGCGGGCCGAGGTGGCTGCCGCCTTTCGGGCC
>JBPCJV010000135.1:0-20258 GCA_051004925.1 Acidimicrobiales bacterium
GGGCCCGAGCGGCCCTCTGAGCGGGGCGCCGGCCCAGGGCGAGGAGACGTCCCCGTGCTGGGGGACCGCCCAGGGCGGGCGGATGGCGGCCGGGGTGGAAGGCCGCCGCCGAGACCGGCCATCGGGCCCGGGTCAGCCACCGGACGCGTCGGGCGAGCCTGAGGGCGGGGGGGCGCCGGCGGTGGGCACACGGCGCCGTTCGGCCGCTCCACCGGCCGGCGCGGCGGCGCCTCGTCCACGGCCACGTCACCCGCGCCGCCGGAGACCGGCGGAAGGACGGCCACCACGTCGTGGCCCGCCACCGGCGTCTCCGCGGTGGCCGGTTCGCCGTTGACCCACACCCGCGAGCTGGCCAACACCGCGGTGAAGCGCTCGCCGAACGAGGTCTCGGCCGCCGCCAGCAACTCGGCGACCGTCGAGCCGTCGAGTTCGGCCCGGGCCACACCCGCCGCCTCGCGTGCCGCGGCAAACAGCCGAAGGACCGGCATTTCTAGGTTTCCGGAGGCCCGATCTCGGCCCAACCGTCTTTGATCACGACCTCCCCCCGGCAACGAGCTTCGAACGCGAAGCACCGGCGGTGTTGCCCTTCCCCTGCCCCGAACAGGCTAATCGCCAGGTCAGAGTCGGGCGGGACCGGACGCGAGAACCGGACAGCCAGGCGGCGGAGGAGGGTGGGGTCACCGCCCGCCACCTCGGCCAGGACGGTGTGCGAGCAGAAGGCCATCGTGCACATCCCATGCACGATGATGCCGGGGAGGCCCATCTCCCGGGCGAACGAGTCGTCGACGTGGATGCGGTTCGAGTCGCCAGAGGCCTCGGCGTAGCGGAAGGTCTGGTCGGCCCCGATGTGGACGGTTAGCGCGGCCACCGGCTCGGCCCGGGCCCCGGGGGGGAAGGTGTGCCCCGGGGCGTCGTCGCCCCCGCTCTCGCCGCCGGTGAGGCCCCGGATGAACATGGTGGCGAGTTGCACGAGGGTGACCTCGCCGTCGTCGCCCCGGCTCGTCACCTCGACGAGGATCTGCGAACCGGAGCGTCGCGCCCGGATGGCCCGGATCCGGGCGTCGGTGTGCACCGTGGCGCCGGCCACCAGGGGACGCACGAAGTGCATGTCCTGGGACAGGTGCACGAGCATCCCCATGGCCTCGGCGGGCACGGCGTCGTGCACCGCCGACATGGTGGTGTCCCAGGTGGGCACCACCGCGAACAGGGGCGGCACGGGGCACGGGTCCATGCCGTTGACATAGAAGGGGCTGTCGTCGTTGGTGGCCGCGGCATAGGCGAGGGCCCGTCCGGGGTCGACGGTGCCCGGGTCGGGCCCATAGCGGGCCCCGAGCTTGGCGATGTCGAGCACAGCGAGAAAGCTCCTTGGGGGGTCGCGACCGGCCGCGTCACGTGGCATGACGGCGCGCGGGGTCGGAGCTAGCGTCGCACACCGTGCAGGTTGAGGTCATACGCAGCGCCCGCCGGCGCAAGACCGTGCAGGCCGCGGAGGTGGACGGCCTCGTGCGGGTCTGGATCCCGGCGGCCATGAGCACGGTCGACGAGGAGCGCTGGGTGGCGGAGATGGTGGCCCGGTTGGGCCGCCGCAAGGCCACCGAGGCCACCGATCTCGACGCCCGCGCCCGCGTGCTCGCCACCCGGTACCGCCTGCCCCACCCGACCGCGGTCCGGTGGGTCGACAACCAGCAGTCGCGCTGGGCGTCGTGCACGCCGACCGACGGCGTCATCAGGGTGTCCTCGCGTCTCGCCGGCTTTCCCGCCTGGGTGGTCGACTACGTCCTGGTCCACGAGCTGGCCCACCTGGTGGAGCGACGTCACGGGCCCGCCTTCTGGGCCCTCGTGAACCGCTACCGCCGGGCCGAGCGCGCCCGCGGCTACCTGCTGGCCAAGACCTCCGACGCCCCCTGATCGTTCTTTACGCGATATCTACCGCCTGATGTTAGAAATCGCGTAAAGAACGGTCAGGTCAGGCGCCTTCGGAGGTCGGCCACGAGGCGGGCGGCCAGGGCCGGGGTCAACAGGTCGGTGCCGTGGCCGGACCCGGGAACGAGCCACAGGTCCTTGGGCTCGGCCGCCCAGCGGTAGAGCGTGCGGGCGTGCTCCTCGCCGAAGTAGTGGTCGGCCGGGTCGTGGACGATGAGGGTGAACGCGGGGACGATCCTGGCCACCACCGCGCTCGAGTCGGGCACCTCCTCGAGCGTGTCGGCCACCCGGGTCCTGAGCACGCGGGCGAGAACCTGCCGCCCCGTTCGGGAGTCGACGTAGCGCCGGACCCGGATGGTGGCGGGCGTGTCCCACGTGGCCCAACGGGCGGGGGCGCTGACGGCCACGACCCCGGCCACGCCCCCCTGGGTGCCGGCGTGGAGCAGGACCGCGGCCCCACCGAGGCTCACGCCAACGGTGACCACGGGCAGGCCCGGCGGGGCGGCGGCGACCGCGGCGGCTACGTCGAGCGGCTCGTCGCGCCCGAGGGTGCACCGCCCGCCCGACCGGCCGTGGCCCCGCAGCTCGGGGACCAGCACGTGGGTATGGGCCGCGAGCATCCGGGCGAAGCGGTGGATGCGGGGGGTGCGGGCGGAGTGGACGAGCCCGTGCACCAGTACCACCGTCGCGAAGGCGTCGGTCGGGCCCTGCAGCCGGGCGCCCGCCAGCGTCACGCCGTCGGCGGTGACCAGGCGCAGCTCCTCCTCCCGCCCGTAGCGGGGGACGAAGGCGAACCGGCGGACGAAACCGCCTACCGAGCGGCCGTAGATCGCCGGACCTGTCGCCACTCGTCCTCGGCCCGGCCCAGCGCGGTGGAAGGTGTACCGCCGTGGAGGTACTCGTCGAGCAGCGCCCCCCACCGGGCACTCGCGTGCAGGCGCCCGAACAGGGCGCTCATGCCCCACACCACCCGGTCGAGGATGACGTAGGACGGCGGCATGTTCAGCAGGCGGATGACGTCGCCGAACTCGCCCTGCAGGTCGAGCATGCGCCCCAGGGTGCGCCCGACGAACTCGGGGTCGAAGGTGAAGTGGTCCTGCTGGAACGGGATGTAGGGGCCGCTGCAGTACTCGTAGATGCGGTCGGGGTCGATCCCGTGGTCGTCGGGCAGGAACCCGGCGTGCACGAGGGACTTCACGAGGGCGGCCGGGTCCTGGGCGAGGATGGCGTCGAGGATCGGGCTCAGGGTCTCCAGCTCGCCGGGGTTCCACCGCTTGACCAGACCGAAGTCGAGGAAGGTGATCCGGGCCTGGTCGGGGTGGAACCGGTAGTTGCCGGGGTGGGGGTCGCCGTTGAACACACCGTGGTGCCAGATCGAACCCTCGGCGAAACGGAACAGCACCTCGGCGGCCACCTGCTTCTGCTCGTGGGTGGCGGTGGCCCCGAACTCGGCCCACGACAGGCCGTCGACCCACTCGCTGGTGATGACCCGGGTGGCGCAGCGCTCGGGGACGATGTCGGGCACGTGGATGAACGGGTGACCACGGTAGCGGTCGGCGAACTCAGCCTGGCAACGGGCCTCGAGGCGGTAGTCGAGCTCGTCGCTCATGCGGGCCCGCAGCTCGTCGACCATGGCCCGCACGTCCATGTTCTTCAGGGCGAAGCTGGCGAACATCCCGTAGAGGAGCTCGGCGTTGTCGAGGTCGGAACGGATCGCCTTGTCGACACCCGGGTACTGCACCTTGACGGCCACGATGCGCCCGTCGGGCATCACCGCCTTGTGCACCTGCCCGATGGATGCCGCGGCCTTGGGGATGGGGTCCCACGCGAGGAAGAGCTTGTCCGGGTCGTCGCCCAGCTCGGCGCGGATGACCCCCTCGGCCAGGCTCGGGGCCATGGGCGGCACGTCGGCCTGGAGCGTGGCCAGGGCGGCCTGGGCCTCGGGGGGGAGGCCCTCGGCGATGAACGAGATCATCTGCCCGGCCTTCATGATGGCGCCCTTCATGCCCCCCAGCACCTCGGCCACGTCCTGGGCGCTGCGGATGGCGAAGCTCTCCTCGAGGCGGGCGCGCTCGGCCTCGGTGGCCCGGCGGCCCCGCACCTTCACGACCGACCAGTGGACGGCCCGCCGCGCCGAGAGGCGCCAGACGCGGGCCTGGCGGTCGAGGCGGTTGCGCCGGTCCTCGTCGGCGAGCACGACGGCGACGCCGGTTGCTCCCGCCAGCGCCGCTCCCGCGGCGGCGAGAGGGGCAGCTCTACGCGCGTTCAGCGGCTACTCACCCACCATGTCGCCTGACCCGCCCACCCGGTCGCCTGACCCGCCCACCCGGTCGCCTGACCCGCCGCCCACCCGGTCGCAGGGCCCGTCGCCCACCCGATCCCGGGGGGACTCGGCCCGCTCCTGGTCCTCCCGGCACAGCCGTGCCGCGGGAAGAGCCAGAAGGCGCTCCTCGTCGATCGGTTTGCCGCACACCTCGCAGGTGCCGTATGTGCCGTCGTCGAGGCGACACAGGGCGTGCTCCACGTCGGCCAGCTCAGCCTCGATGGACTCGAGGATGCTGAGGTCTTTCTCCCGCTCGAAGGTCTCGGTACCCATGTCGGCCTGGTGCTGGTCGACCGACGACAGCTCCGACAGGCTCTCCTGCTCGGTCTGGCCGCTGATGGTGTCGTCGTGGAGGCCGCCGCGGACGCCCTCGAGGCGCGACCGTTCCTCCTCCAGGCGGGCCCTCATCTCACCGTGCGACTCGGTCTGCGGCGCGTCGTCCATCGCCGTGAGCCTACCCAGGGTCGGAGACGTTTCGACCCCGGCCCTCCACCCGCTCAGGGGGCCGCTTGGGCCCTCAAGCCAGGGACACGAGGTCGAGGAGGTCGTCGCTCCACCGCTGGAACGTCCCCTCGGGGAGCAAAAGGGCGTCGTCGGCTGCCAGCTCGTTGACGAAGGTCGTGTCGTGGCTGACCACGACCATGGTCCCGCCCCAGCCGGCCAGGGCCTGGCCGATGGCCGCGCGTGACGGGGGGTCGAGGTTGTTGGTGGGCTCGTCGAGCAGGAGCAGGTTGTGGCGGCCGGCCACCAGCTGGGCCAGGGCCAGCTTGGTCTTCTCCCCGCCCGAGAGGGTGCCGGCGTCTTGGAAAGCGACGTCGCCCACGAGGCCGAACATCCCGAGCAGGGCCCGCATGGCCACGTCGGGGGCGTTGTTCCCGGGCCGGCCTCCCGGGCCGGCGGTGCCGTTCTGCCGCATGTGGTCGAGCACCGAGACGCCGGAGCGGATGCCCTCGTGCTCCTGGGCGTAGTAGCCGACCGACACGCCCACGCCGGGGCGTACCGTCCCCGCCGACGCCTCGGTCGTGCCGGCCAGCACCCGGAGCAGGCTGGTCTTGCCCGCACCGTTGAGCCCCATCACGAGCAGGCGACGCCCCCGCTCGAGCGTGACGTCGACGCCTTCGAACACCGGTGTCGCCCCGTAGGCCTTGGCCAACCCGCTGGCCTCCAGCACGGTGCGACCCGAACGCGGGGGCTCCGGAAGGCGCACGTTGTACTTGCGCTCCCGGGTCGGCCCCTCCACGGCCGACGTGCGAATCTTCTCCACCCGGCGGTCGATTGACTTGGCGACGCGGGCTCGCTTCGCGGTCTGGCCGCGCATGCTGTCGGCCTGGTCGCTGAGGCGGCGGATCTCGGCCTGCTGGCGGCCCGCGGTCTTGGCCGCCCGCTCCTCGTCCACCGCCCGGGCCGCCCGGTACTCCGAGTAGGTGCCCCGGTACTCGATGAGCCTGCCCTCGTCGAGGTGCAGGATGCGGGTGATGGCCTTGTCGAGCAGGTGCAGGTCGTGGCTCACGACCAGCAGGGCACCCCGGTAGGTCGCGAGGAAGCCCATCAGCCACGCCTTGGCGTCGGTGTCGAGGTGGTTGGTGGGCTCGTCGAGCATCAACACGTCGCTGCCGCCGTAGAGGATGCGGGCCAGCTCGATGCGCCGCCGTTCTCCTCCCGAAAGGGCGGTGATGGGCAGGTCGACGCGGTCGGCGGTGAGCCCCAGGCCCGCGGCCAGCTTGCGCACGTGGGCCTCGGCCGCGTAGCCGTCGGCGTCGAAGAACGCCGCTTCGGCGTCGCTGAACCGTGCCAGGGCGCGGTCGGATGTGTCGTGCTCGAGGGCGCCGCGCAGCTCCTCGAGGCGATCGGCCGCTTGGTCGAGGCCGCGGCCGGACAAGACGTGTGAGAGCCCGGTCGCCTGGCGGCCCGCACCCTGGGGCCTCGGGTCCTGGGCCAGGTATCCAAGGCCACCTGTATGGCGGATGGTGCCCGCGGCGGGCTCGTCCTCGCCCCCGAGGACCTTTAGGAGGCTGGTCTTGCCCGCGCCGTTGCGACCGACCAGTCCCACCTTCTCGCCCGGCTGCAGGGTGAAGGACGCGCCGGCCAGGGTGAACCGTCCGCCGACCTCCACGCTGAGTCCCTGCACCGACAACATCGACCCAGGCTACGGGGTCGCCGAAGGCCCGCGATCCCCGCGGGGACAACGGTCAGGGGGGTCTCCCGTCCTACGATGCGGGAAGGGTGCATGTGTGCCAGCTTGTGCAGCAATCCTGCGGGGGCGTAGGTCAGTGGTAGACCGGCAGCCTTTTAAGCTGCGCGTCGGGAGTTCGATCCTCCCCGCCCCCACAGCGCCGTGTGAAGCCCGAGCCGTGGACCGTCTCCGCGGCCTGGCTTAGGATCGTTCGGCGACCACGGTAGAGGGGGCTGAATGAGGAAACCCAGCAGGGGCAAGGGACCTCTTTCCAAGGCGGAGATCTAGCGCGAGGCGCAGCGCGAGATCGAGCGTCTGGCGCGCAGCTCCGGCGCCCGGCCCGTCTCGGTGGGCCCGGCTCCCGGGCAATTCGGTCCTCCGGGCGGCGGCGACATGGCCACGCCCCTCGACAAGGTGGCCGAATCGGTGCGGAGTGGCGGCGGTTCGCAGGGGTCACGGCGTTCCGGTCCCGTCGGAGGCCCGCCCCCCGACCTGGGCCCGAGCCCGTTCGCGGCCGGGTCGCGCGGGGCTCCGCCGCCCACGCCCGGCGGAACGTTCTTCGACGACGACGAGATCGACGACGAGTCGGCGTCGGTCACCGAGATCGCCCTCCGGGACCACGCGGCCCGGTTCGGGGAGGATCCGGAGAACCTCATCATCCGCCAGGACCCCTTCGCCGCCGAGATGATGCGCGATCAGGCCATGCGGCAGTTCTTCGAGAAGCAGGACTCGAAAGAACGGCGTTCGCAGGCAGGGTCGCCGAAGGACCCGGTCAGCAGTGTCCTGAACCGGTTGGCGGCCAAGCGCAAGGCCGAGGAGGAGGCTGAGGCCCGGCAGGCAGAGTTGGAGGGCATGAGCGTGCTCGACCGCCTGCGCGCCCAGCAGGAGTGGGCCGCGGAAGAGGAGGAGGAGGAGCTGCCGCCGCCCCGGCCCCTACGGGGACCCGGCGCCCGTCCCGGCTCCGGCCGCCGCCCGGGCCGGCTCGGCACCGAGGAGCAGGTCGAAGAAGTGGATTCCGCCGAAGAGTCGGCGCTGGCGGAGATGCGAGCCCGGGCCGAGGCTCGCCGCCCGTCCCGGCCCCGGCCGCCGGCACGCGTCATCACCATGCCCACCGCCGACGAGCCCGACGACTTCGACGACACTGGCCGCCTCGACGCCGACAGCGGCGGCGACGGCATCCCCGAGTTCTCGGCCGTCGTCGCCAGCATGTCCAGGACCCGCGACGTGTCCGAACCGCCCAAGCGTCGGGCCACCCGGTCGACGGCGAAGAAGTCGGGTCGGCCGCCCAAGGTGACGAAGGCGGCCGCCACCAAGACCGCTACGACCAAGGCGACGGCGAAAGCGGCGCCGAAGGCGACGGCGAAAGCGGCGGGGGCAGCCAAGACAACGGCGGCGAAGACAGTGAAGGCGATCAAGACGGCGAAGCCGAAGGCGGCCAGGACGGCGAAGCCGAAGGTGGCGAAGCCGACGAGGGGGACGGCGAAGCCGAAGGCGGCGAAGCCGACGAGGGCGACGGCGGCGAAGCCGACGAGGGCGACGGCGTCCAAGGCGGCGGTGAAACCGCGGAGGGCGACCCCGAAGCCGAAGGCGGCGGCGAACCCGAAGGCGGCCACGGCGACAGGGAGCACGGCGAAACCCACCCGGGCTGCCGCGAGCACGGCGACGAAGGTCGCGCCGAAGCCGACCGAGGTGACACCGACCGAGGCGCCTGCCGCCGAGACATCGGCCGCGGCCAGGAAGGCGGCGGTCAAGGCGAGGATCGCGGAAGCGGCGAAACGGGCGCGGTTGGGCCGCTAGGCGGGACCGGGGGCGCGCAGGGCGGCGGCCGCCTCCAGGCGCACGTGGAAATCAGGGTCGTCGGCGTGCGCGGTGATGGCGGCGCGGCTGGGATCGGGCCCGAGCCGGGCCAGGCCCCGCAGGGCCTTCCATCGGACCCACGCGTCACGGTCGGCCAGCGCCGCTTCCAGCATCGGGCGCAACTCCTGGCGGTCGACGTCGACCATGGCGTCGACCGCTGCCCGTCGTACCGACCACACCGGGTCGGTCACCATCGCCGCCCACAGCCCGGCGGCCACGGCGGCGTCGGCCTCGCGCAGCAGGTTGGCCGCGACCTGGCGATGGGACGGGTCGTCGCCGGTGGCGGCGGCCCGGACCAGTGCCAGGTCGGCGGCGTCGGCCGGCCGAAGGGCGCCGAGATCGCGCCACGCCTGCTCGAGGCGGGTGAGGTGACCACCCGACGGTCTGCCGGTCGGCGGACCACTTCCCGCCCCGGCCGGGCCGCCCGTAACCCGTGCCGGCCCGGTCCCCGACACGGAGGCGGCGCCGGCGCCGGCCGGGGCGAACTCCTCGGTCACCACCGCGAGCACCGGGCGCAGCAGCCTCTCCCAGTCGCCCGGCCGGCGCAGTCCCACGGCCACGAAGTCGGTGCCGACCAGCACGTTGGTCACCTCGTCGAACTGGCCGAACAGGCGGGCCACGCCGGGGTCGTCGTTGCCGGCCGACGCAGGGGACTCGAACCAGCGGCTGGGGCCGTCGTGAATCGGACCGACCTGGAACCTGATGGTCCGCGGGTTCGGCGTGGCCTCGGGCACCACTGGCCCGTCGAAGGTCCCCGCCAGGTACTCCGACGCCCGTCCCGGGCCGTCGAATCCGTCCGGCGAACCCGCCTGGTCGGAATGGGCGTCGGGCGACAGGTTCGACGGCCCCGAAGGGGCGTCAGGAAACATCGCCACGCGGATGATGAAGCGGCCGTCGGCCCAGCCGTACTCGAGGACGAGGTCGTCGTCGAGGTCGCGCTGCCAGCGTCCCTCACCGGCGCCGACGGCGGCGGCCAGGGCGTCGTCGTCGGCCGCGGTCCACGGCTCGTCGGAGAAGAAGCGCCTGAGGAGCGCCTTGGTGGGACCCAGCGCCTCGAACGGCAGCGTCATGAAGGCGTCGAAGGTGAGGTGCTCGAAGGCGGCGCGGACCAGGTCCCGTTCCACCACCAGCCTGCGAGCCGACACGATTCGACCATACCGTTGCCCCGCGGGATACTCCGACAGTGACGGTCGGCTCCGCCCGTGTCGGGTGCTCGGGGTGGATCTACAAGCACTGGCGCGGGGTGATCTACCCGGAGAAGCTCCCGCAGCGGCGCTGGTTCGAGCACTACTCGACCCTGCTCGACACCGTCGAGATCAACAACACCTTCTACCGCCTCCCGACGGAGGCGGCGGTGGAGGGTTGGGCCGCGCAGGCGCCCCCGGGGTTCGTCTACGCCGTCAAGCTCGGGGCGTTCGGGTCGCACCGCATGAAGCTGCGCGACGCCGCGTCGTGGCTGCCCAACCATCTCGACCGTCTCGACCGGCTGGGCGCAACCGCAGGGCCCACGCTCGTGCAACTGCCCCCGCGCTGGCGCAGGAACGCCGAGCGCCTCGACGAATTCCTGTCGGTGGCGCCGAAGTCGCGCCGGTGGGCGGTGGAGCTTCGGGAGCCGTCGTGGTTGCACGACGAGGTGTACGAGGTGCTGCAGCGCCACCGCGCCGCCCTGTGCATCCACGACCTGCTGGAAGGCCACCCCTGGGAGCGGACGACCGATTGGACCTACGTGCGCTTTCACGGGCCGTCGGCGGTCGAGTGGCCCTATCAGGGCCGGTACGGGGAGGACGGCCTGTTCTGGATGGCGGATCGCCTGAGTGGCTGGCTCGGCGAGGGATGCGACGTCTACGCCTACTTCAACAACGACGACTCCGGCTACGCCGTGCACGACGCCCAGTGGCTGTCGGGCCGCCTGCGCAACCGCTGACCGGTCGGGGACCGGCGCCGGGCGGTGGCGCTGCCTCACGACAGTCTGACTGCAAGAATGCCGAGGATGGCCAAGACCGACCGAGGTCGTCCGGAGACGGGCTCCTCCTGCCCCGACCGCCCGTCGTCGTTGGACCCGGCGGAGCTCGGGTTCACCCAGCAGCCGATGGTCCGCTGGCTCGACCCCCACCAGCTCCTCGACACGGCGGTGCGGGTGCTGCTCTCGGGAATCTTCAGCTCCTACGCCGACAACCGGGAGTTGCAGGCCCTCGTCGAGGCCGATGTCGTCGACCGCTCCCACGCGCCGGAGCTCTGGCTCGACTACGTGGCCGACCTGGGCGACGGGTGGAACCCCACGTACACGGTTGCCCGGCTCCTGGCCACCGAGGAGCTCGAGCTCGACTGGGACGGGACGCCGCACGCCACCGAACGGGGCCGCCTCCTCGTCATGGGGGGCGACCAGGTGTACCCGGTGCCCAAGGCCGCGGAGTACGAGAACCGCATGCTCGGCCCCTACCGCTCGGCCCTGCCCTGCACCTCGTCGGACGACGGCCCTGAGCTGTTCGCCATCCCCGGCAGCCACGACTGGTACGACGGGCTGGTCAACTTCACCAACATCTTCTGCCGGGGCCGGTCGATCGGCGGCTGGAGGACCGGGCAGCAGCGCAGCTACTTCGCCCTCAAGCTTCCCAATCACTGGTGGCTGTGGGGCATCGACGTGCAGTTCGGTGCCTACCTCGACGAGGCGCAGCTCAAGTACTTCTGCGACGTCGCCGCGTCGCAGGTGGCCGACGGCGACCGGATCATCCTGTGCACGGCCAAGGAGGTCGGCAGCGGCCGGAGCACGGACGAGATCTACAGCGACCGCCACATCGAGTACCTCGAGCGTCAGGTGATCGAGCCGGCCGGCGCCCGGGTGATGCTGTACCTCAAGAGCGGCCGCCACCACTACTGCCGCTACGAGGAGGCCGACGGGGACCGCCACCACATCACGTCGGGCGGGGGCGGGGCCTTCCTGCACCCCACCCACCAACTCCCCGACCGCACCGACGTCCACGGCTCAGGAGACGACGGCGCCTTCCAACGGGCCGGCACCTACCCGTCACCTGCGGAGTCGAAGCGACTGCGCAAGCGGGTCTGGCTGCTCCCCTTCTTCAACCTCCCCCTCGCCGCCCTGTTCGGCACCGTGCAGGTGCTGTTGGCGTTCATGATGGGACTGCACCTCCGTGACCGCCACGCCTCGCTCGACCCCGACGAGCTGGCGCGCGCGGTATGGGAGAGCCCCACCGCCTTCCTCCTGCTCCTGCTCATGGTCGTGCTCCTCGCCGCCATGGTGAAGTTCGCCCACGAGGCGTCCGGGATCACGCGCGTGTTGCTCGGCCTGGTGCACTCGGCGATGCAACTGGCGAGCATCGCCGCGGTCATGATCGCCGCCTCCGAGCTGTCGACCACGCTTGTGGGCCCCACGGGCGCCGAGTCGCTGGTGGTGTTCCTAGCCTTCGTGGCCCTCCTCGGGGGCATCGGCGGCACCTTCGGCGTGTCTGGCTACTTCTGGGCCACCAACTGCCTCGGCCTCCACGGCAACGAGGCCTACGCCCCGCTCCACCACCAGGACCTGAAGCACTTCCTGCGTCTCCACTTCGACGGCGACGGCGCCCTCACGGTGTACCCGGTGGCCGTCGACCGGGTGGGCCGCCACTGGGAGGCCCGCCCCGACGCGGCCGTCCACGAGCCCTGGTTCGCCCCCACCGGATCGGACCCCGAGACCCATCTCATCGAGGAGCCGATCCGCATCGACGGCCGCTCGTCGGGCTGAGCGTCAGGCTTCCGTGACGGTGGCGGCGGGGTCCGACTCGGGGACCGTGGCGGCGTCGGCGTACAGCGGGAAGTGGTTGCGCCACCGGCGCCGCAGGTCGCGCCCGACCACGGTGCGGACCTCGTCGAGAATCGTGGCCGGCGGGTGACGGCGCGACGCCAGCTCCCGCCCGGCGGCGGCGAACAGGCGCCGAGGCGTGAGCAGCTCCGCGGGGAGGACGCGGTGGTTGAACACGTCGATGGCCCGGTGCAGGCCGTCGGGCTCACATGACAGGCCCCGGACGATCTCCTCGAGCACGATGGGGACGGGCCCGGCGGCCCCCAGGTCGTGGGCGAACCAGTGCATCCCGACGGCGTCACGGTCGCGCCAGCGCCACCACTGCGACGTCGCCTCGTCGGTGGCCCCGGCGACGCCGCCGGCGTCGACGATGGCCGCGGCCAGCCGCTCCCCCTGGCGGAAGGCGTCGGAGATGCCCTGCCCCGGCGACGGGTCCTTGAAGTGGCCGGCGTCGCCGAGGAGCACCCATCCCGGACCGGCCGACTCCCGGAAGAACCCGCTGAACGACGCCATGCCCCGGGGCCGGGTGACCCGCCGGGCTCCCGGCAGCACATCGTCCAACCGATCACAGCCGGACACGTAGTTGTCGTACGACGCCTCGACGGCGGCGCTGAACGACCGGAACTCGGAGAGTGGGGGCAGGATCCCGACCATGTAGAGCCCCGAGTCGGTGGGGCAGGCGGTGACGAACCGGTCCTCCCACCGGAGCATGAGCAACGAGGCGGGCGCCGACCAGGTGGCGCCCTCGTAGTAGGCCCAGTATCCGAACCGCTCGTTGGGCACCACGTTGTAAGTACGGGCGCCGACCAGGCGCCCCACTCTCGATGATCGGCCGTCGGCGCCGACCACGAGCGGAGCCAGCAGACGGCGCTCGCCGTCGTCGGTGCGAGAGACCACGCCTGCGACCCGTTGGCCCTGCCGCACGAGGTCGGTGACCCGCGTGGCCGTGTGCAGCGTGGCCCCGGCCTCCTGGGCGGCCTCGACGAGGATGGTGTCGAGCAGGGGACGGCGGATGCACAGGCCGGGCCCCACATCGGAGGGCTCCGTCGGCCAGGGGATGCGGGCGGCGAAGTCGCCCAGCCTGAAGTCGGCGATCTCCAGCCACGGCGCCCCCGTCGCCAGGAGACGGTCGACCACGCCCAGACGGCTCAGCACCGCCGTCCCACTGGCTTGGAAGATATGGGTGGACGCCGTGTCGCTGGGGAAGGTGGCCCGGTCGACGAGAGCCACGTCCAGGCCGGCGCGCGCCAGATGGGTGGCGAGCGGCGCGCCGGCGCACCGGGCACCCACCACGACCGCGTCGTACCGCTCGACCCGCTCGCTCACCGGGCGTCACCCCACATCCGCGCCCCGATGCCGTCAAGGCGGCGAGGCCGGGCTCGAGCGGCCCCCTGAGCGGGGGGGCGGGGTGTCAGTCGACCGCGAGCAGGCGACGCACCTCGTCGTCGGTCGGCGGGGTGAAGTTCACGAACCACTCGCCCACGGCGCGGAAGGGCACCGGAGACCGCACGCACACCACCTCGTCGGCCACCGACCTCAGCTCCTCGCACGTCGAGGCCGCGCCCACGGGCACGGCCGCGACGAGACGTGCCGGCCCGGCGGCGCGCAACGCGGTCAGGGCGGCGCTCATGGTGGCGCCCGTGGCCAACCCGTCATCGACCACGACCACCACCTTGGCCTCGACGTCGGGGAGCGGGCGGCCGTCGCGGTAGAGGCGGTTGCGACGGTCGAGCTCGGCTTCCTCGCGCACGACCACTTCGTCGACGAGGGCACCGGTGATACCCAGCGACGCCACCACGCCGGGGTTGAGCACCCGCACACCACCGAGCGCCACCGCTCCCATGGCCAGCTCGTCGTGGCCCGGCACCCCCAGCTTGCGCACGACGAAGGCGTCGAGGGGCGCGCCCAGCCCGGCGGCCACCTCCGACGCCACGGGAACGCCGCCCCGGGGGAGCCCGAGGACGACGACGTCGTCCCTGCCGGCATAGGCGCTCAGGGCAGTGGCCACCCGGCGGCCCGCCTCCATCCGATCGGCGAAGGGCCGGGCCCACGTCACGTGGCCGGCACCGGTTTGCCGGTCAGGCCCGGCGCCGCACCAGGACCCTGCCGCCTTGGATCCGAGTGTCGAAGGCGGGCTGGTGGGCGGTAGCCGGGCCGTGAACCACGGCGCCGTCGGACAGCCGGAAGGTGCTGGCGTGCCACGGGCAGGTGACGCAACCGTCGTCGATCTCGCCTTCGTGCAGGGGACCGCCGGCGTGGCCGCACACGTCGCCGATGGCCGTGATCGCGTCGCCCTGCCGCACCAACAGCACGACCATCTCCCCGGCCGATACGGCCACCGGCTCGCCCTCGTTCGCCACTGCGTCCGCGTCGCCGACCTCGACCCAGTCGTCGGGCCCCTCGGCCCACGCGTTGCGGTCGACGTTCACCCCCTGGCGGTACGACAAGTGCGCACCCAGGTACCCGCCCACAGTCGCCACCGTCGCCCCGAGAAGGCTGAGGGCCACGCCCCGACCGCGGGCGCCTCGCCGCCGGGCCAGCCACGACAAGCCGTAGCAGCCGACGGCGGCGACGTTGGCGCCCGCGTGCACCAGCCCCACCCTGCGCTCCGCCCCCATGAGGTCGGACCAGTCGGACAGGCCGGCCACCGCAGTCGGCAGGGCGCTCACCACTCCGACGCCCACGAGGGCGTCGGACGCGGCCTCGGTGCCGTCACGGTTGAGCGCGTCGAGCACGAACGCGCTGGTCCACGCCCCGATGGCCACGTCGGTGAGCATGGGATGGAGCGGGTGGCCGAGCCAGGTGCCCGACAAGGCGTCCTTCACGGGGCCGTGGGGGATGGCCCGAGCCACCGCCTTCGACAGCGGCTTGGCCACGGTGTCGAGGGCCTCGGCCCGGTGGAGACACTCGATCAGGTCCTCGACGAGCTGCAGGGCCATGACGCTCCTCCTGTGAGTGGGCGCTGCGGGTGGGTGATGCTGCGGTTCCTCTACCCTCCTGAACCGCCGCCTTCGCCAGGAGGCACCACCGGCAGCGACGACATGTCGGCCAATGGGTACACGTCGAAGTGAGAGAAGTTGTACACCGGCGCCTGGGCCAGGAGCATCTCCAGCTCGTCGTTGGATTCCACGTTGAAGATCCACGCCCCGCCGTGGTAGCCGACGATGTGATAGCGCCCGACGACCTTGCCCGACTCCTCCAGGGGCTTTGCGTAGTCGGGCATCCGCAGCACCGTCTTCATCATCTCCGCCGACAGCCTGGAGATCTCCATCTTCCACACGACCAGGAACTTCATCGTGGCCTCCTCGCCCGGCGGCATCGGTTGCCCCCACGCTGACGATACCCAGGCTTAGCCCGCTCGAATACGGGGGACACTCCATCCATGACCGACCCCCGCCTGGAAGACCACGTGGTCGGGCTGGAGCTGCAGCTCGTCGAGCTGGTGGAGCAGCAGGTCCGCGCCGAGACCCAGTACCGCCCCGAAGAGGCCGCCCGCCTCGGACCTGAGATCGCCGCCGTGCAAACTGAGCTCGCCGTCGGCGCCGAGGCCGCGGTGATCGCCGACGACCCGGCGCCGCCCGAGGACCACGCCGACGTGCTTGCGCCAACGGTGGAGCAGGTCGTAAACGACCGCCGCTGAGCGACACCGACCGCCGCGGCGCGTGAGGCGGTGGCGGCGGTCCGGCCCGGGCGCAGCCCAGGAGGCGGGCGGCCCGTCAGGCCGCGGCCTCGGCCTGACCGTAAGAGGCTGGGTCGAGCAGTTCGATCAGGGCCTCCTCCAGCGGCCCCTGCGTGAGCAGAGTGCCGGTGCCACCCCCGCTCGACGCGCCCAGGTCGGCGAGGGACGCCACGATGGTGTCGCCCGCCCGGTAGCGGTCGACGACCCGCGGGTCGATGTACGACGAGCGACAGACGGCGGGCGTGTTGCCCAGGTAATGCGCCACCTCCTTGACGGCACGGGTGACCGCCCGCTTGCGGGCCGTGGGCGACGTGGCGTCGGCCGACACGGCGAGGGCCATCGCCGCCAGCATGGTCGCGTTCCATGTGCGGAAGTCCTTGGCCGTGAAATCGCCGCCGGTGGCCTCCTTCACGTACGCGTTGATCTCGACGGAGCGCACGTCGACCCACGCCCTCCCCCGCCGCCACGCCAGCAGCTCCGGCTTCCCGCCGCGGCGGGCCTTGAGGACCTCGACCACCGCGTAGACCTCGGGGTCGACCACCGACTGGATGCGGCGCTTGCCGCTCTTGGCCACGTAGTCGAACTCGACGGTGCCGCCGAGCAGGCGGACATGGCGCTTGTGGATGGTGGCCAAGCCGTAGGTCTGGTTCTCCTCGGCGTAGCCCTCGGTGCCTATCCGGAAGAAGCCGAGGTCGAGGAGGCGGGCGGCGCAGGCCAGCACCCGGTCGCGGGTCATTCCCTCGTGGCTCAGGTCGCCGGCCACCCGCTGGCGGAGCGTGGGCAGGGCCCGGGCGAACTCGAGCATGTGGTCGAACTTCTCCCGATCGCGCCGCTCCCGCCACAGGTCGTGGTAGCGATACTGCTTGCGGCCGCGGGCGTCGATGCCGGTGGCCTGGATGTGACCGCGCGGGTCGATGCAGATCCACACGTCGGCCCAGGCGGGCGGGAGGACCAGGCCCCGCACCCGGTCGAGCACCTCACCGTCGGTCAGCCGGTTCCCGTCGGGGCCGAGATAGACGAAACCCTTCCCGGCCCGGCGGCGGCGGATGCCCGGCGCCGAGCAGTCGGCCCGTCGCAGTCGTCCCCCCGATCCCCGCGCCACGTCGTGCCTATGCCTCCCGGCCGGCGCCGCCCTCGTCCTGCGCCCCGCTCCCGCCACTGCCCCTGCCACCGGCGCCGTCGCCGTCGCCGTCACTGCCACCGGTGCCGTCGTCGTCGAGGCGGCGACCGTCGGGGCCCAGCCACTCGACCTGGTCGGCGTCCTCCTTTTCGAACACCTCGGCGGCCTTGTCCACGTCGGCCTTGTCGGACGCGTGCACGGCCACGAGCACGCTGCCCGCCCGGATCGACTCGTTGAAGGTGAGGTCCCAGTCGTCCTCGAGGCTGATGCCGGCCACCCCGCCCACCATTCCCCCGACGGCGGTGCCCGCCACCCCGCCTCCGATGACCGCGGCCAGGGTGCCGGCGCCGATCACCGGGCCCACGCCGGGGATGGCGAAGGCCGCCAGGCCGGCCAGCGCACCGAGGGCGGTTCCGGCCGCGGCACCTGCCCCGGCCCGCTTGGCGATCTCGCCCGTGGCCTCCATGTCGCGCAGCTTGGTGTCGGCGTCGTTGCGCGCCTCTTCGACGGCGCGACCGAGAAGGGAGATGTCCTCCGCCTCGATGCCCGCCCGGGCCAGGGCCTCGACAGCTCCGCGCGCCGTGTCCATGTCGGGGAAGGTCGCCACCACATTGTGCTCTGCCAGGTACTTCACGCGAACTCCTTCGGAAGACAGCGTCTGGATGGCTACCCGCCCGCTCGGTCGGGGAAACGGCGGGAGACCGGCGCCGGCGGGGCCTACGCTCGGGCCCATCGACGCCGCCGCCGCCACCGAGGGTGCCCCCACCCTGGCCGAGATCGTCGCCCAGCTCGATGCGGCCGGCTACGTCGGCCAGATGGCGGCGCGCCCCGGCGGCCGCCTGCTGTGCTTCACCTGCCACACCGAGAGCGACGCTTCGGAGTTCGAGGTCGAGGTGCTCCGCCGCACCGAAGGGGCGTCGGACCCCGACGACATGCTCGCCGTCGTGGCCCTCAGCTGCCCCCGGTGCGGGGCGAAGGCGGCGGTCATCCTCGGGTACGGGCCGGAGGCGGGCGAAGACGACGCCGAGGTGCTCCTGGCCCTGGCGCCGCCGCACCGGGGCTGACCGATCAGAAGGCCACGCCTGTCAGATCAGATCAGATCAGAAAGTCACGATGGTGAAGGTGCCCAGGGCGAACAGGGCGGCGCTCAGGCCGAACACCACGAACTGGGTGGCGAGCCGGGCCCGGCGGCCGCGCACGTAGTCGTCGATGATCCAGCGCAGGCCGTTGAGGCCGTGCGTCAGGGCCAGGGCCAGCAGCGCCCAGTCGAAGATGCGCCAGAGCGGGTTGTCCCACCGGCGGGCCACGAAGTCGGAGTCGGTGGCCACGACGTCGTTGGCGATGTGGGTGATAGTGAAGTGGATCAGGGCGAGGAACAGCAGGGCCAGCCCCGACAGGCGCATGAAGAACCACGACCACGTCTCGAAGCTCCGCTTCCGCGGGGGAGTGCCCGTGGCCGTCGGGTCCATGTCGACGTCGTCCGTCCGGGCCGTGCTCACAAGCGGCCTTCGAGGAACGGGAGCATGATCACGTAGGCACCGGGGATGCCCATCGCCAGGGTCATGACCACCACGGCCGAGAGCAGGCGGCGCTCGTTGCGCACCGCCCCGGGGAAGAAGTCGACGGCCACGATGCGCAGGCCGTTGAGGGAGTGGAACACGAGGGCGAACATCAGCCCCACCTCGAAGACGCGCAGCACCACGTTGCCGTACACGGCGTGGACGTCGTCGTAGGCCGCCGGCCAGCGCACCAGGGACACGTCGACGATGTGCAGGAGGAGGAAGAAGAACACGAGGAAGCCGCTCACCCGGTGGCCCACGAACGCCCACTGCCCGGACTTTCCCCTGTATGGCCGGGTCACGCTCCTGGCCCCAGGGGCGCGGCGGTCGTCGCTCACCGTTTGGACCGCCGGCCGTACCACCGGCCCGACCACATCGTGGAGCTCACGACGTACACGGTGAAGGCCCCGATGAGCAGGGCGATGACACTCAGGGCCGTCACGAACACGACCTGCGCCCGGCTCACGCTCCGAAGCTACCGATGACGGCGGCGCCCCGCAGGTAGGGGCGGAGGACCTCGGGGACGTCGACCGAGCCGTCGGGGCGCCGGTGCGTCTCCACCAGCGCGGCCCACACCCGCGGGACGGCGAGGGCGGAACCGTTGAGCGTGTGCACCGGGGCGGTGCCGCCCTCGGCCCGCCGGTAGCGCACGTTGGCCCGGCGGGCCTGGTAGTCGCCAAACCACGACACCGACGACACCTCGAGCCACAGGTCGCATCCCGGCGCGTACACCTCGAGGTCGAAGGTGCGAGCCGCCGAGGCGCCCAGGTCGCCGGCACACAGGTCGACGACCCGGTAGGCCAGGCCGAGGGCCCGCAGGGGGGCCTCGGCCCGGCGCAGGAGGTCGGCGTGGATCTCGGCCGCCTGCTCCGGGGTGGCATAGGCCAGGATCTCGACCTTGTCGAACTCGTGCACCCGCAGCAGCCCCCGGGTGTCCCGCCCGGCCGAGCCCGCCTCCCGGCGGAAGCACGACGTGTGGGCCATGAGGCGTACGGGCAGCACGGCCTCGTCCAACAGCTCGTCGCGGCAGAGCGAGGTCAGCGGCACCTCGGCGGTGGGGATGGCCCAGAGGTCGTCGCGCTCGAGGTGGTAGGCGTCGTCGGCGAACTTGGGGAGGTGGCCGGTGGACACCATGGTCTCGGTGCGCACGAGCGTGGGGGGACGCACCTCCTCGAAGGCGTCGGCGTTGAGGTCGAGGGCCAGCTGGCAAAGAGCCCGTACCAGGCCGGCGCCCGCACCCCGGTACATCGGGAACATCGAGCCCGACAGCTTGGCGCCCCGCTCCAGGTCGAGAATGCCCAGCGCCGCGCCCACCTCCCAGTGGGGCACGCGCTGGTGCGGGCCGTAGGCGTCGGGATCGTTGCCCTCCACCCGCACCACCACGTTGTCGTCGCTGCCGGCGCCGTCGGGGCAGTTGGAGGCGGGCAGGTTCGGGGTGACCAGCAGGATCTGGCGGAGCTGGTCGGCGACGGCGTCGGCCTCGGCCGTCAGCGCCTTCTCCTCCTCGCCCCGGCCCCGGCTCTCGGTCGCCCGGGCCTGAGCCAGGGCGTCGTCTCCCGCCTTGCGGGCCTTGGCCACCTCGCCCGACAGCGTGCGTACCGTGGCCCGCAACTCGTTGGCCTCGGTGGTCAGGGCCCGGTGGCGGGCCTCCAACTCGGCCGCCCGGTCGACCTCGGACGTGTCCAGCCCGCGGCGGGCCAGACCGGCCTTGACCACGTCGAGCTCGGTCCGGAGCCTCCTGGGGTCGAGCATCGGTGCACGGTAGCCGCCCACGCGGGGGGCGCTGCCCCCCGAGTCCCCCCCGACGTCCAGCCGCCCACTCGGGGGG